>JANQER010000127.1 GCA_028278255.1 Elusimicrobiota bacterium
AAACCGGAAATAACCAAATTCCAAGGAACAATAACCAAATAATAACCAATAACCAAAATACAATAATCAAACAAAGGCCAAATCCCTGGAAATTCAAATGTTCAAAATGTTATCTCTTAGGGACTATATGCTTCTTCTGACTATTAAAAGGGGACATTTTTTTGCGGCACAATGCGTTTTTTTGTGCACTTTTAATTGACACTGATTTTTGTTTTTATCGGATTTAGAGGACGTTTTTAAGCAGCCTTGTGCCATGACAAATAGCGGCGATTTCAACTGTAGAGCCCTTAAGACGGTACACAATACGATAGTCCCCGTAAAAATGTTCACGGATATTGTGGTTATTGTATTCTGGCACAATACGGCCTGAGCGGGGAAAAGTCGGAATGTTTTCTACAAGAGATATGGCGGGTTGGGCAAAAATAAATGCGTAAGTTTCAGAGTCTTGCGATATAAAGGCGCAAATGTCTTTCAGATGCGCGCTTGCCAAAGGAGACCATTTTATTTTGAGAGCCATTTACTGACCTGTCTTTTCACTTTCTCATGTGGGATACCTTTCCCTTCATCAAGTTCTTTCAGCCCCTGGTCCACTTGAAGCTTAAAATAAAGTTCAGACATAATTGATTCCACTGTCACAGATTCAGGAAGATTTTTTATTATTTTTATCACATGCTCTTTGACCGGACTCATATTTAACTCCATTATTCGTTATAGATACATGATCACTTTAGTATACCTTATAAAGTAAAATATTTTCAACCTTATCCTGCGTTATGTCTCATGATTTATCGCGAGCTCTTGGGTAATTTAAAGATAAAGCCGGTTAACTATTGTGTTTCTTTGGGCAGTTGTTGAAGGATGTGTATTTGTGAACGCCTGGGACAAAATGCTGCGGCGCCGTAAGCTGGGAAAACCGCCAAATAGAGGCAATGCGGCGCCACAAAGCAGGGTCATTTTTGTCCAGCCAGCAGGCTTCTTCTTTTTCTTCCAGAGACCTATATTTTTTTATAGGCATTATGACTCCTCAAAGTGCATTTTTTTATTCTACAAAGATTATATCTCTCAGGCAATGCGCTCATTTTTGAATTTATTGCGCCAGAGCATGAGCGGTTTGAACCAGTTGGATGAATTCTGCGCGGTATCCTTCCTTGTCCGGGCCTTTGGCGTTTTTGGCCCAGGCCAGCACGTCTTTATATGTGGCAGAGCCTTTGAATTCTGAATCGCGCAACAGCATGCCAAACCCGGCCACGCCGGCAGAAAACCGAAAGTTCTCAGAAGATTTGGCGAATTTTGATGATTTGCTTTTCAATGTTTTGACAATGAGTTGGCTTTTGGAACTGTCTGGTTTTTTATACCGGAATTTCACAGTGAGCCATTCATTGGTATGTTCTGATTGGTCAGTGGCTGTTGTTTTTTGATATTTCAGGTCATCCACTGACGGCAGTTCCTCGTCTGAGCCGGCCGGCACAATCTCATACAAAGCTGTGACTGTGTGGCCGGCGCCCAGCTCGCCGGCGTCTTTTTTGTCATCATTAAAATCTTCTTTCTTGAGCATGCGGTTTTCATATCCAATCAATCGATACGCCTTGACCTTGGCAGGGTTGAATTCCACTTGAATTTTGACGTCTTTGGCAATGGTGAGCAATGTGCCGCCCATTTCATTCACCAGGACTTTTTTGGCTTCCAGAATATTATCAATATAAGCATAATTGCCATTGCCCTTGTCAGCGAGTTTTTCCATCTTAGAATCTTTATAATTGCCCATGCCAAATCCCAAGACAGTGAGAAACACCCCGCTTTTTCTTTTGTCTTCAATCAAACGCACCATTTCCGCATTGCTGGAAGCGCCCACATTAAAATCACCATCTGTGGCCAGGATCACGCGGTTGTTGCCTTTTTTGAGAAAGTTTTCTTGTGCGAGTTTATAAGCAAGTTTAATGCCGGCACCGCCAGCTGTGGATCCGCCAGCCTGCAACTGATCAATGGCTGACAGGATTTTTTCCTTCTGGTCGCCGAGTGTGGGAGGAAGAACCACGCCAGCAGCGCCGGCATAAACCACCAGGGACACACGGTCTTTGGCGCGCAGCTGATTCACCAAGAGACGGAACCCTGATTTGAGGAGGGGCAGTTTGTTGGGGGACTGCATAGACCCTGACACATCAATCAAAAACACCAAATTGCCGGGCGGCATGTCAGTGACATCCACTTTTTGCCCCTGCAAGCCAATATGGATCAATTGATGGTTTTTGTTCCAAGGACAATCAGCCAGTTCTGTGGTAATGGAAAACGGATGTTTGCCTTTGGGCTGGGGATAATCATAGGAAAAATAATTGATGAATTCTTCTATGCGCACCACATCTTTGTGCGGCAGAGTGTTTTGCCGCAAAAACCGGCGCATGTTGCTGTAAGACGCTGCATCCACATCAATGGAGAATGTGGACAAAGGGTTTTGTGTGACTTGTTTGTAAGTGTTTTCATTGATCTCATCATATTCTTCCGTATGAAAAACAGGCCCGGGCAAACGGCTTGTGTCATGGCCGGCCATATAGGCTTGTCCTGAAACCCTTTTTGAACACATGGGGATACTCATTTGTTTGTACCCCCTGCCTATATCTTTCACTTTTGACAGGACTTTTTGCGAGAGACTTTCTTCAACAGGTTTTATTTGCGGGAGAGGCTGAGGATCTTGTTTTTTGTCTTCTGTTTTATCAATCTGTTTCACCACCGGCTCTGTCTTGGGCGGCGTCACAACAGTGGCTTCCTTGCGGTTCACGCAAGACACAATGCTTAAGCTGAATATAAAAAGAAGTGCGGGTAAAATGGAATGGCTGGCTTTCATAACAGGCCTCCTGAATTTTTTGTTCATTCGGTTAGACCCTATGGGCATGAAAAAGTTCCCGACGAAAAAACACTGCTTTTGAAACAGCCTTCAAGTTAATATGTTTCTGTTGTTTAGCATTTTTTCAATTTTTGTAATTGCCCTCCGTCTAAAGCCGGATATGGCTGGATTTATCGGGCGTTTTCCCGTCTGGGAGAGGCCTCCTGCATTTTAAAGGCGCCTGATAAATCAGGCAATTACAGCCCGACGGAAAGCCGATAAAACGCAAACTACAGCTGGTATACACATTTTTGAATATGTAGTATATTTTGTTCATGCTCAGAAAAAAGAATTGTTTATTATTTTTATTTTGTTGGCTGCTGCCGGCATTTGTGTTGGCAGAGGCTCAAGTGTCTTATACCATTTTTCCCAATGCGTCTCTTCAGTATCAGGGAGAAGGGAAAATCATGCCGCAGAGCTATGTCAACCGGGTGGGGAAACAAAAAGCCCCTCTTCATTGCGTGGACATCAGCCAGGCTTTTTCACAGGAAGGGTATTGGCGTTTGGCTTTGTGGCACACTGGGCCGCTATTGGGCGGGGAATTTGCTTCGGAAACAGTGCCTGACAACACCACAAACGGCATTTACCAAACAAACAAACTGCATGTGGGTTTTACCAACATATTCATCACCCGTCAGCGGCCTTTGGCAGATTGGCCTGTGGAGATGCGGTTCAGTTTGTCTGTGGTGCAGCAGACTTTTGTGCGGAAAAATTTTGTGGTCCAGGGAGTTGACGGGCAAGGCATGGATGTATTCCACCATGTTTCAGCAGAAGGGTTTGGATTCGGCCTGTCCGGGCGGCACGGGGAACGTTTTTATGCGCACTGGCAGGCAGATGCTCATATTTATATGATGCTTTTTGATGCCAAAACAGATGCTTTTGGCGGGCATATTTTTCAAACACAAGGCGGCGCAGGTATAAAATGCTCTGAATCTATATCCCTGGAAAGCGGATTTTTTTGGCAGTATTGGTTTATCCCTGATCAAGGAGACAGGCGCTTGTCTTTGCCAGGAACAGACGGGGCTGTGATCTCATGGAACCGCCAGGAAACACGTATTGACGGTCTGTTTTTCCGGCTGGTTTACCGTTTTTCAAAAACACCACGCAGGTGACCACTGAATGTTTCTCACCCGGAGAGAAAGGAAAAAGGGAACGTCATCATATTCTCCAAACGAAACCCGGGGATTTTGCGCCGCGGCTTTGGGCAGCCATCAAGGCAATACGCTGTAATTGAATGAGTATCCGCACCTTTTCTTCTATGGGAAGACGGGCTTTTTGAAGGCGTTGTTGTTTCTTGTCCTGAAAAATTTTTGCGGTTATGTCACGATGAAAAGAAATATTATCTTCCATATAAAGGCCCTGTAAACGAATCAAATTTTTCCTTGAGTTGATGGCGTATTAAAATATCATTTAACCGCTCTTTTGAATATTCGGCTTCTTCGAGAAAAAGCATTAATCGCTCTCTGTCCTTGGGCCGTCCTGTCTGTGCCATGACAGCAATGAGATCTTCCGGCCGGAGAACTTTGATTTTGATGCTGCCATATGGTTTTTCCACAGAATCCGAAACGGCTTCTTCGATGAGTTTGTTATACGCGGGGATGAATTGAACCGGAATCCCTTCGATAACCACCTGCTCCCCTTCCGGCTTAAAACCGCGCTTTTCCAGCCACTGATAAATAGGAGAAAGCGAAATAATGGAGCCTGTTTTTTGATGAATCAAAATAAAAATATCCAGATCAAAAGTAGTCACAGGTTCAATATAAAAAAGCGCAGCCATGCCGCCGGCAACAGCATACCGGCTGAAAAGATTTTCCTGACACATTTCCCGGATAATGTTGAAAGTCTTTTCCATGAGGGCATCTCCGTCATTATCATAGCATTTTCAGCGCACCACGCAGGTGACCACTGAATGTTTCTCACCCGGAGAGAAATATCGTTAGAAAAAAAGACACAATCAGTATAACAGCCACCACAGCCACCCAAATAGGCGGCTTGGGCGGCGGTGGGTCCTCTTCGCCCCGTGGCACCCGCATATAATCTCTGTCATAGAGTCCCATACTTTTATTATACCTTATTTTTATTTAAAACTGACCTCAATCCTTGAAATCCATACCAATGTATGGTATTATAAGAGAAAAATTGTTTTTATCCGTGTCCATCCGTGGTTAAAATGAACAACATCATCTTCCATATTGATATGAACGCTTATTTTGCCAGTATTGAGCAAAGGGACAATCCTTTTTTGCGCCATAAGCCAGTGGTGGTGGTGGGGGATATGAGCCGCAGGTCTGTGATTTTAACCGCCTCGTATGAAGCGCGGGGTTTTGGGATTCATACAGGCATGCTTTTGCATCAAGCCAAAAAACTTTGTCCGCATGTGATTCCTATAGAAGGGCATTACAGCCGCTATATGGATGTGTCTGCGCAGATTCAGGAACTTTTGATTTCTTTTTCTGACCGTGTGGAAATGAGTTCTTGTGATGAAGCTTATTTGGACATGACGTACATTGTTAAATCCTGGGAAAATGTGCGCCAGGCCGCTGAAAATCTGCACAAGACCGTGCTCAATCAAATCAGCCTGCCATGCTCTATTGGCGCAGCGCCCAATAAGCTTTTGGCCAAGCTGGGATCTGATAGGGAAAAACCCAATGGCATCACATTGATTCTGCCTGAAGACATCAAGCCTTTATTGGACAAAACCCCAGTGGAGGATTTGTGCGGTATTGGGGACAAAACCAAAAAAAGTCTGGAAGCCTTGGGAATTGTGACTTGCGGTGATTTGGGCCGGGCTGATTTTGAAACCCTTTACACACGTTTTGGTATTTGGGGCCATTGGCTCAAGCGCATGGGCCAGGGATTGGATGAGGCCATTGTACATCGTCCGGATGATCCTGGCACAGTCAAATCCGTGGGGCATACCACAACTTTTCCTCAAAACACCTGGGACCCGCAAGTGGTTCAAGCGTATTTGCTGATGTTATCGGAAAAAGTGGGGAAAAGGCTGCGGCAAGGGCATTTAAAAGGCCGGGTGGTTTCATTAACGCTTCGTTTTTCAGATTACCGGTTTGTGTCCAAACAAACCACCACGCAGGAACATACCCATGATGATGTGGAAATTTATCAAATGGGCGTGCGTGCCATGCGGTACTGGGACCCTTTTCCCAAGTCTGTGCGCTTGGTGGGGATTGCTGTGTCCCAGCTGATCAAAGACAAAAGGGAATTGTTTTTGTGGGGTGTGTATGACAAAAACCGCGCGCTTTTCCAAGTCATGGATGAGATCAATGACAAATACGGCCGCCGCACCCTTTGCCACGCCGCTGTCAAAATAGCTGAAAAAGCCGGCATTTTCCATCCCCCAATCCCGCCGCAAAAAGCAATCACCAGACCCCGGAAATAACCAAATTCCAAGAAACAATAACCAAAGAATAACCAATGACCAAGAGACAATTACCAATTTTAAATCTCTGGTGTCCGGTAAAAATTGGTTGATATCATCGGATGACGGTTTTACAGGACACAAAATCGAATGGATATCTCCTTGGCGGCTGGAGGGATTTAATTTTTACCGGACACCAGTGAATGGCCATAATAAATAAAATGAAAATAGGGCGGATATTTTTTAGTATTGAATAAAGATATTATTTCATGCTATAATTAGTATTATATTTGATTTGTAATGGAGGGGTCATGTCTATTCATTTGACGGAAGATATTCATTCAATCACTGATTTAAAGCTTCACACGCGGGATATTCTTAAACAAGTGCATACCACCGGCAGGCCTGTTGTTTTAACCGTCAATGGCAAGGCGGATGCTGTTTTGATTGATGCCAAAATTTTTGAAAAACACCTTATGGCTTCCAATCTTGCCAATCTTCTCCGGGAAGCTGAAAAGGATGTCAAAGACGGTCATACCCGGTCTGCGCATGTGTTTTTAAAAGAGTTTAAAAATGACCGCAAAATATCAGGTTAAAATCACGCGCTCAGCTGAAAGGGATTTTGAGGAAATATGGACGTATATTGCCAATGACAGTCCTGATGAAGCGGATAGATTCGTTCAAAAAATAGAAAAACAAATCCACGCCCTGGAACATTTTCCTCTCAGATGCCCTCTTGCCCCGGAGAATGCGGTTTTGGGAACTTCTTACCGTCATTTGGTTTATGGTTGTTACAGAATCATTATTAAAATCTCCGGTAAATCAGTTTTTATCATGCGCCTTTTCCACGGGTCCAAGCTTCTGGACACCTCTTTTTTTTAGAGACCGGTTATCTTTCAATGATGAGTTTGAATGGTTTATGGGCTGGGAATCCTTTGATGTGCACGAGATACACCCCGCTGGCCGCAAGGTTGTTGGCGCGGTTGCAGCCGTTCCAGACAGCTGTGCCTGTGGCGTTGGCAAAGAGCTGTTGGATCAACGCACCTGAGAAATCATAGATCCGGATGTCTGCGCCCGGCTGGAGCAGGGAAAAAGTCAGGCGCCGGCCTTGTGAGGGATGATAGGGATTGGGGTACATGAGTATTTTTTGCTCAGCCAAAGGCGCTGAAATGGGCGCGCGGAATTCTTGAATTTGGTATCCGTCTTCAAGAGAGGTTCTTTCCTGTCCGTAAAACCGGACATGCCTTGCCGGCACTGACGAAAAATACAGTGTGTCCAGGCCTCCGTTGCCATTGTGTTCACAGGCAACTTCCTGCCAGTTTTCACCGTCCAAGGAAACGTCAATTCGATACATTCTGCCAAAAGCTGATCCCCATTGAATGGACACGCCTGAAAGGGTTTGTACTGTGCCCAGATCTTTTTGCAGCCATTGGTCATTGCCTGGGATTGATTCCCAATAAGTCGCGGGATCATTGTCAAAAGCATTGTCTGCGGGAAAAATCATGCTTGAGGCTGTGTGCCCGGCTGTCTTTTGAGTAAACATTTTGGTCCGGATATTTTGGGCATATGTGTTTTTCATAAAAGAGTGACGGAGAAATTCTGATCTGTGGTTTTCTATGGACAATAAGGCCACAGCCAAGTCAAGTCCATCGGAAAAAGGGGAAACCTGTCCGGTTGTGACATTGACGCCGTCCGGCAGTCCATGCACGCCCCAGACAGCATGTTTGTATTGAAAGAACATATGCTGCGCAGCTGCCAAAGCTTGTTCGTTGAGAAAGGGAAGAGCGGCATATGCCATATGCGGGTCCACGCTGCCGTCCAGAGGCAGATCAATGCCATGCGCCTGGTATGTTTTGTTTTCATTTGTGGTTCTGGACAAACCCCAAAGTTTATCAGAATACCGGCCATCCGGATCTTCCCGGCAGATTTGTTTGTTCAGAGCGAGAACGCGCCGGGTGTTTTCAATATAATCCACGCCGTATTGATCATGAAAACCACGCAAATCAAAAAACAAATGATTCACAATATGGGGCCATACGCATGCCTGATGAATGATGTTTGTTCCTTTTTGTGCGATCCATTTTTTTTCAAGAATGTGGAATAAATGGTTTGTGTCCGGCTGATGAGGCGCTTCACCGGCCATTAAGGCATACAAAAATCCATTGGGATAGTGAGCAAGACCGGGTTCTTGAGACAGATCTTGGTTGGCCCATGACATGGCTTGGTACATTTGTTGAGCCAAATCAGCAATGAGGCTGGAGTGAATGCGGAAAAATTCTCCGGCTTGAAGAGCGGACAAAAGAAGGATGACAGTGTCTTCCCGCGACACACGGGCATTTGTCCAAGGCGCGCCAGTGTCCCGATGCATGCGGTCATAATAAAAGCCATTGATTTGCGGGGCATTGTGAATGAACCATTCCAAGGTGCGTTTGACTTTTTGGTGCGCAGTGTCCAGTGAAATCCAGCCTCTTTTGGCCCCCACTGTGAACACGCTGAGGGACAATCCTGTGACAGCCAATCCCGCCTCATCCCCCAAATCAGAAGGATCTGCGTCATGGTGCGTGTTTTGTTCGTTTTTGAAATTGTGAAGACGGATCGGCACCAGCCCTGTGTTTGTGCCGGCATGGTTGTTGAAATAGTAAAACATGGTTTTTTGTATAAAATCAAGGAAGCTGTCGTCTGAGATGTTTTTGGCTGTGAGCTCAATGCCTGACAGCATGGGGTCCAGCGCTGCGCTGGACAAAGACACATCAAACCGGCTGTCTGAGATGTGTTTGTCTATGGCGATATCAAAAGATTTGAATTTGCCTTGGGCTTGTTCAAAGATGTCCAGGGCAGGGATGATTGTGTCCTCTTCCACTGACACGCCAAAGACGCGCTCTCCCGGGCCGGACACATAGTCACTGGTTTCTGAAAAAAGCAGACGAATGAGATAGTCGCCGTTGGGCACGTTGATGAAATAGTCCAGCCGGTTGAATTGGGCTTGCGGCGCGTACCTGTGGGTTTGGTACACAAAATCCGTGTCTGTGCCTGTGATGTCTGTGCCGGATGGGCTGCTGGCAAATGTGGCAGCTGTGCTCACACCGTGCTCTCTGTAACCCCATCCCAGATATTTGTTCTCATGGTTGTCGTGCACCCAAATATATCCTGTGGCCGGGTCTTGATCATAGCCATTGTCATTGGCTGTACCGGCATTGAGGCGCCATGTCATGCTGTTATTGGGCGTATTCGGCAGAATCTCTGCCTGCAAAGGCACGCTTGCGAGAAGCCAGACGCACACCAGAAAAGGTATTTTCATGGAGCATTTCCTTTGTGTTTTGTTTTTTCATAAGCTTTTCTGCGCAAAGACCGGGTTTCTGAATGGTGCGGATAGGCGTGCAAAACCTCATGAAAAAGAAGAAAAGCTTCGTAATACAGCCCTTGTTTCATTTTCAGCTGTCCGGCTTGGATTTTTTGTCGATGCACAGGGGCTATCCCCGGCAAAGCCGGGTCAAAACGAATGTGAAAAGCCATCATATGGCATGCCCATCCGGGACCTTGTGAGCGGAACGCATAATCCATGCCCCAAGATTTTTTTGACCAGCCGATTCCCAGGGAAAGGCCTGTTTCGTTTTTATTTTTTTCAAAGACGTATTGATTGAATCCTGCCCGTGCCGTCAAATGCCGGGCCACATTGTATTCAATGCCCATGGCGCTGTAAATGGTTTTGCCTGCGGGCATAATGCCTTCCCAATAGATTTTTGTTTGAGGCAGATAAGACCATACGCATCCCATGCGCCATTGCCGGGGAAGAGATTCTTTTGTTTGACGGTAGCGCAGTTGTCCGCCCAGGTTTTTGCCTGTGAACCCGAATTGAAGTGCGCTGTGCCACAGAGGCGACATCACGCCAATATCAGCTGTTTTGGTGCCGGCAGAATGAATCAAGGTGGACCGCACGATTTTAATTGTGCCGCCCAATGACCAGCCTTGTAAGAAGGACAACGGGCCTGTGCGCGGAAACGTGTGCGCACCGCTCAGATAAAACGCCTGATCCTGCGGCTTGGCTGATCCCATGGGTTGTCCAAGTCCGTCTGTTTGTGAAATTTTTCCATAGAACACGGATTTGTATCCCAGCGCCATGGCCGAGCGGGTCCCTTGAGATTTGGACAAGGCCACTGCTTGAAAATGACTGCCATGCACATAAGGGGCATGCATCATTGAAAAAGCCAAGGACCCGGTTTTGGTCAATCCTGCCGGGTTCCCAAACAAGGCCTCAGAAGAGTTTTGGCTTGTGGACATGGTATTGCCCAAAGACAACGCCTTGGCGCTGTCCGGGATGGTGAGAAAATGACCGGCTGAGCCTCCGGGGGATTGCGCGCTTGTGGTTTGTCCCAAAAGGAATAAGACCATTAAAACTAAATAGGCCTTTGTTTTTTTGTTCATGAAAAAACCCATGTCATGACATTGTCTGTTGCTATGAATCTGAGAGATCGTCTTGGATACTGGTTTCGTCTGCGCTGATAAAACCGTATTTTATGGCCAAGGCAACCGCATGCGTGATGGTGCGCGCAGATAATTTGGTTTTGATTTCTTCTATGTGCCGCTGCACTGTTCTTTCCACCATATGGCCAATGGATTTGGCGATTTCCTTGGCTGTCATGCCTTGGTAAGCAGCGCGTCTGAGAACTTCCAGTTCCATGCCTGTGAGCCGGGTGATGCCGGCGGATATGTTTTTTTCATCTTGTGCGCGGATCCAGTCCCAAATCACGCCATGGGCCGGGTCTTTTTTATGAAAAGCGCGCACAATGTGCTGCAAAATGTCTGTGTCTGCGGCATTGCTTTTAAAAATATAATCATCTGCGCCGGCGCGAATGGCCCGGACCACATGGTCCCGGTCTTCGTGTTCTGAGAAAATAAGCACAATCGGCGGATTGGACAAATTTTTGATCAAGCGCGTGGCTTCAATTCCGTCCATGCGCGGAAGGCCGATATCCATCAGCACCAGGTCTGGTTTTTCTTTTTTGGCCAAAGACACAGCTGTGGCGCCGTCTCTGGCCCGGCTTGCCACAGACAGCTTGAGTTCACGGTTTTCCTCCAGCAGATCTTTTAAGGCTTCGAGCATAAGCAAATGGTTTTCAACCAATAACACTTTGCGCACAGCAGTCATAGGGCAGCTCCTGAGTCAATAACCAAATTCCAAGAAACAATAACCAAAATAATAACCAATCACCAGGGAACAATCATCAAACAATAAACAAATAAATCCAAAAGCGCAAATCAAAAAGGATTAAACCCTTTGCTCTCCTTTTTTGTGAGGGAAAAACAATTCTATGGTGGTGCCTTTGTTTTTTTCGCTTTGAATTTTGACATGGCCTTGGTGGCGGTCCATGGCGTTTTTGATGATGGCCATGCCCAGGCCATTGCCCTGGGTTTTGGTGGTGTAGTCATCATTGAAAATTTTGTTGAGTTCTTCAGCGGCGATGCCGCAGCCATTGTCACAGACCTGCGCCACAACCCAGCGGGGATAGGCAAAAGTGGCAATGGTGATTTTGCCGTTTTCTCCCAGTGCGTCTTTGGCATTGCGCAGGGCATTGCCCACAGCGCCGGCCGCGCCCCTGAGATTAAGCAAAATCTTGGGAAGATTTTGGTCCAGCTGCCAGACAACATGAATCGCAGAAGAGATATGTGTTCTTTGATACACCTGCTCAATCAAGGCGTTCAATGACACATGGGACAGTTCCCAGGGCCCTTCGCGGCCCAGTGTTTGGATCCCTTCCACTTCATCCAAGCCCCGGTCAATTTCTTCCTGCATCAGATCAAAATATTTTTGAGCCGTGTCATGAGCCTGCGGCACACGGCGTTGGATGAGTTTGAGGGCTTGGTCAATGTTCCGCAGGGGCTCTTTGAGTTCATGGCCGATCCGCCTGATAAATAGGCCAATGGCTGCCAGGCGTTCTTTTTTTTGCGCGGACTGCTGTGCTTGCTGGATGTCTTGGGACAAGGCGCCGATTTCGTCTTTCAGCTGTGTGGGCGGGGAAACAGCAAACCGGCCTTGGACCATGTCGCGGACAGCCTCCTGAATTTTTTTAAGCGGCCACACAACAAATCGCTGCGTCACCCCTAAACACAAGACAATGCTGACAAGGCCTGTGATCACAAACAATTTGAGCATTCTTTTTTGAAAGGCATTGGTGATCAGAAAGACCTGGTCCTTTGGCTGGTCAAAGATCACAAACCACGGCAAATGCCGAAGCCGGGCTTTGACCCCGAGAGACAAAGAATTGTTTTGATCCTGATAAGTGCCGGACGTCCATTGAGAAGACAAAACATTTTGCGGCAAAATTTTTTGATGCGCAAAAAGATTTTCAGCCGTGGAGTGGGCGGCCAATTCATGATTTTGGTCAAACAAGAGAACACGTCCCCCGGTTCCCAGATCCATGCCTTGCAAACGAAGACTG
>JANQER010000155.1 GCA_028278255.1 Elusimicrobiota bacterium
CAGGCACGCCATTTTTCAATCAGACAAAGGGACTTGAAGCCGACCCGAGCGTTGCCATAATTGTTTGTAGGGGCGGGCCTTGTGTCCGCCCGTTAGAGCGTCGGCCGCAGAGGAAGAGCGAAGAGAAGGAGGAGCGGAAGTCCCCTCAGGCATGCCATTTTTAACAGCATCATTTCAAATTTAGCATACTAAATTTAGCATTTAACATTAAAACCAGAAAGATAAATTCAATATGACATTCAATAAAATTTATTTATTTTGTTTTTGTCTCTTGTTTGCTTTTTGCTTTAAGCTGCTCTATGGCGTGGATCAGGTAATCAAAAAAGAAGACACCAATCAGCTTAACCTTCCCAAAATCGGATTAGTGGAACTGCCGCATTTTTTTGGGCTGCCGGATCTTTTTGGGCCGCCTGGGGCGCGCCTGCCGTTTGACAAGCGTCCGGTCAAAATATACGCTTCCCCGGATGAAAAATCAAAATTGATCGGTGTGATCACAGAGAAAGATGATTTGGAGCTGATGACGCATAGGCCTGAAGAAGTCTCTTCAGTGTGCTATGACTTACGAAAAGGCTGGTATTTGATTGGCGTGTTTTTGAATAATAAGCATGCCAAAGCCTGGGTGTCACCCAAAGACGCAGGCACATTCCGTTCCACGGCTGACTTGGTTGAAAAAGGACCGACTTATGTGACAAAAAACTGGGATGGTTTATTGTTTGACAAAGCAGGCGCACAAAAACCATCGCAACAAATAAAAAACCTTTTAAAAATGTTTAAAGTGGTTATCCTGAATAAAGAAACAAGCGGGAACCAATTGTGGTTTCAGGTGGAATTGTTTGAGATTGACGGTGAGAGCTGTTCTGACAAGGTGTCAGCTGAGGGATGGGTGCCACTTTACACAAACAAGGGAAAATTAAATTTAAAATATTCTTTTATCGGATGCTGATATGATTTTGAAAAAGATTTTTTTGACCGTGATATTGCTTTTGAGCGCGATGCCGCTATTTGCCAATGACACCCAAAGGGTTCACTTGGCTTTTACCGGAGACGTGATGGGACATGATGCGCAGATTTCAGGGGCGTATGTGGAAAGCACCAAACAATATGATTACACACATTGTTTTCAATACGTCAAACCCATTATTAGTCAAGCGGATTTGGCTGTTGCCAATTTAGAGGTGACTTTCGGAGGCGCCCCGTATAAGGGGTATCCGCAGTTTTCAAGTCCGGATGCTTTGGCGTATGGTTTAAAAGAAGCTGGGTTTGACGTGCTCATGACCGCCAACAATCATGCTTGCGACCGCTATGAAAAGGGCCTGATTCGAACCATTCAAGTGATGGAAAAAGCCGGGTTTTTGCACACAGGCACGTTCCGGTCCCGGCAAGAAAAAAACAAGAAATATCCTTTGCTTGTTAAGAAAAACAATATTCGCTTTGCTTTTTTAAACGCCACATACGGCACCAATGAAATTTATGTCAAAGAGCCTGTTCAGGTGAATTTTTTACATCGAAGCGAATTCAAAGACGCCATTGCCAGAGCGCGCAAAGCCAAATCCGATGTGATTATCATGATGATTCATTGGGGGTCTGAGTATTGGCGAAAACCCGACAAAGAGCAAAAGAAAATCGCCAGATTTTTGTTTCAGCATGGTGTGGATGTGATCATGGGCTCTCATCCCCATGTGATTCAATCCATTCGGCCTGTTAAAATTAAATCAGATGATCAAGAAAAAAAGGGCGTGGTTTTTTATTCACATGGGAATTTTATTTCTCATCAAAGGCAGCGATTCAGAGATGGGGGCATTATTGGTCATGTGGAATTTGTGAAAAAAGACGGCCAGGTATTTTTAGATCGTTATGGCTATACATTGACATGGGTTTGGAAACAGACAAAAGGGAAGAAAAGCAAATTTTATATATTGCCTGTGAGCCTTTTTGAGTCGAATCCGGAATTGTATCCCCTTTCGGATCAGGACAGGAAAAAACTCCAATTGTTTGCCAAAGACAGCCGAAAGCATTTAAAAAAATCAAAGGAATACAAATATATTTGGCAGCTGAAAGAAAAAGATAAATAATCAAATACCAAGAAAATGTAGAATCGGTGTTTGTCGCTTGGTTATTGATTATTATTTGGTTATTGTTTCTTGGAATTTGGTTATTTGCGGTTATACGGGTAAGGAATCAATATGATCATTGCTGTGATTGGACAGAATGAATGTTCTCAAGAGTTGTCGCAATTGGCTGAGGCGGTTGGGGCTGAAATTGCCAAGCGCAGGCATACATTGGTGTGCGGGGGGATGGGTGGCGTCATGGAAGCCGCGTGCCGGGGTGCGAAAAAAGCCGGTGGGGTGACCATTGGAATCTTGCCCGGTAAAAACAAGGATCATGCCAATGCGTATATTGATTATCCGGTGGTCACTGCCATGAGCCATGCCAGGAATGCCATTATTGTGCGTACAGGAGATGCTGTGATTGCAGTGGGCGGCCGGTATGGCACTCTTTCTGAAATTGGTTTGGCCAAATCCATTGACCGTCCTGTCTATGGTTTAAAAACATGGGATATTGAGGGCATTGTTCCTGTTGACACACCCGCACAAGCATTGGATTTGATAGAAAAACATATCGAAAAGTCGTAGGGGAGGGTCCCTGTGCCCTCCCGTTGAATGGATAAAAATGAAAGCACTCATTCAGCGTGTCAGCCATGGCAGTGTGTCTATTGCAGGCGAAAATCCCAGAACCATTTCCCATGGCTTGGTTGTGCTTTTGGGAATAACGCACAAAGACGCTGAAAAGGAAGTGCAATGGATGGTGGAGAAAATCCTGAATTTACGGGTTTTCTCTCGTTCTCTTAAAACAGAGCCAGGACAATCTGATTTTGATTTGTCTGTTCAGGACAGCCAAGGGGAATTGCTGATTGTTTCGCAATTCACACTTTATGCTGATGTGCGAAAAGGGCGCCGGCCTGATTTTTCTCAGGCAGCGCCGCCTGACCAGGCCAAGCAGGTGTACGATCAATTTGTGCAAATCTTAAAGCAGCGTTATCCACGGGTGGAAACAGGCGAATTCGGCGCATCAATGCAGGTGGACATTCGAAACGAAGGCCCTGTGACCATCTGGTTAGAAATTTGATTGAAAGACATGCTGTAGGGAACGGTCGCGACCGTTCCCTACCAGATAAATCGCAAATAAAGAATTTGTTTTTCCTTATAGGTATGGATTTTGAACAAAAACGATTTTTAATGGTTGAGCAACAAATGAAGGCGCGCGGTATTAAAGACAAGCGTGTTCTTCAGATAATGAGAAAGATTCCCCGGCATGTTTTCGTCCCGAAAAATGTCTGTTCCCGTGCTTATGATGATTGTGCCCTGCCAATTGGTTTTGGACAAACCATTTCCCAGCCCTATGTGGTGGCCAGTATGACTGAAACCCTTGGTGTGTGCGGCCATGAAAGTGTGTTGGAAATCGGCACTGGGTCAGGGTATCAAACAGCTGTTTTGGCTGAGCTGGTGAAGGAGGTTTTTACAATTGAGCGCATACCAGATTTAAGCGCTCTTGCCACGAAAATGTTAGAGCGGTTAGGGTATCAGAATGTGTTTTGTCAAACAGGTGATGGGGCTGTGGGATGGAAGGAAAAGAGTCCATTTGATGTTATTATTGTGACTGCTGCGCCTGAACACTTGCCTCAAGAACTAGTGTCTCAGGTGGTCGTAGGGGGGAGAATTGTGATTCCAGTTGGACCAGCTGATTCCCAAAAATTGCTGTGTTTGACAAGGACAAAAACAGGTTTAAGCGAACAATATTTATACCCTGTGAGTTTTGTGCCACTGATTCAGGACCCTTATTAAACACAACAAACATAACAAATTTAGTTTTTAAATCAATATTATTGGTTAAATGTATTTTTTTGTGTTTTTTAAACATAACAAACATAAAATTTACAACTAATTTTCATGTTTAATGAAAAATACTCTTGAAAAGTTGTAAAGTTCTGTTAAACTTAAGTTGCAGAGAGAAATGCGGGTTCTTTAAAAGGGAACATCCGATAATAGCAAACCATCCGAAAGGGTGGGGCGCAAAGCCATCGGGGCTGTAAAACGCGAAAGTTGTTTGCGAGGGGTTTCACCAGGCGTTTTTGCCAGCCGGGCTGCCGAAGATTAGGTTCATTATGAACTGTTCATTGGCAGCCCGGTTTTTTATTTGTATTCTCCTCTTGAGGGAGGAGGAGACGACAAAATAACAAAATTTGGGTTTTGCCTGCAAAGCATAAAAAATGTTATCAGTAACAGGGACGCCTTCATCCAGCGTCCCTGTTTTTTTGTATCGCAAATACTGTTTGACCGGAAAGAAGGGGAGTGGTAGAATTGATCAAACAAGTCTATAAAGGAAAAACAATCCGCCTCCATGACTCGACAACCAAAAAAGGATAAAACACCTTTTTATCATTCCGTACATGCACTCTCCAAAAAAACCCATCATAACCACAGGGGAAAAAGCGCATCATCCCGGCTTCCCGGGCCCAATCCCAAAAAAAATCAGTCTGATGTATTGGGCACATTGCTTAAAAAGCATGCGTTGTCTGTTGAATTCCCGGCGACTGTTCAATCAAAAAGCACATCATTTGGTTTGGAAGTGCCTCAGTCTTCCTGGCAAAAAAGGGAAACGTTTTTTCATGTGCCTGTGTTCACCATTGACGGCCCTGATGCCAAGGATTTTGATGATGCTGTTTCATTGGAATCCCGTTCCAATGGGGGCTGGCGGCTGGGTGTTCATATTGCAGATGCGTCCCATTATGTGGCAGAGGGCAGTGTGTTGGACAAGGAAGCCTTTAAGCGCGGAACAAGTGTGTATTTGCTCAATACAGTGGTCCCCATGCTGCCTTGTTCTCTTTCTGCTGGCTTGTGCAGTTTACGTCCGCATGTGGTGCGTTTGACGCTGTCTTGTGTGATGGATCTGGACACGCAAGGCCGTGTGGTGTCTTATCGGATTATGGAGAGCGCGATCCGCAGCGCCAAGCGTTTTACATACGATGATGTGGACGCTATTCTCAAAGGAAAAGGGAACGGAGGCGCTTCACCGGCTATTGCCAACACCGTCAATGCCATGGGCAAGGTGGCACGGGTTTTGCGTCATGCACGGGAGAAGCGTGGGGCTTTGGATTTTGACGCGCCCGAACCTGTGGTTGTTTTTGATAAAATCGGACAGCCAGTCCATGTGCGCAAACAAGAACGTTTGGAAAGCCATCGATTGATTGAGGAATTCATGCTTTTGGCCAATGAGACTGTGGCCAAGGACATGCGCGCCTATCCTTTTCTTTACCGGGTGCATGATAAGCCTGATAAGCAAAGAATAAGTAAGCTGGAGGAAATGCTTAAATCTGTTGGAATGACTGTGCCTAAGGAGTTGTTGCATGGCCGTGTCTCAGCTTTGCAGTCGGTTCTGGCCTCAGCCAAAGGTCTGCCTATTCAGCCTATGGTTCAAATGATGGTGATGCGGACACTGAATCAAGCGGTTTATTCTTCTGCGAATATCGGACATTTTGGCTTGGCTTCTCCATGCTATACGCATTTTACGTCGCCCATTCGGCGGTATCCTGACCTGATTGTGCACAGAATTTTAAAAGAACGTTTGCGCGGTGTTTTGAACGGGAAAAGGCATGCCTATTGGAAAACAAGGCTGCCCAAAATCGCTCTTTGGTCGTCCGCACGAGAACGCGCAGCCGTGGACGCTGAACGCGAATACACAGACCAAAAAAAAGTGCAGGTCATGGAAAAACATGTGGGCGATATATTCAATGGCATTGTCACAGGCGTGACCGGGTTTGGTTTTTTTGTTCAGCTCAATGATATTTTTGTCGAAGGACTGGTTCATGTGTCAAACATTGGGGGCGATTATTATGTTTTTGACAAGGTGCGTTCCCAATTGCGCGGCAGGCGAACCGGCCGTGTTTTCCGTATGGGCACTCACGTGCGCGTGCAAGTGGCCGCTGCCCGTTCCATGAAAAAACAATTGGATTTTGAGTTATTATAAAAAATCATGGCATGGGGGACTCTCAATACGACAGAGTTGGAAGCTTATGATATTGAGGCTGCTTGAATTAGAAAATAGGTCAATTAAAATCATCACTCCTGACGCAATGTCACAGAAATGGTCTTAAAAAATATACTTTACAAAAATGGGGAATTCATGCATAATGGCAATGGTTCAAGAATTACAATCTGTATCAGATATCAACTTCACACTATACTACTTCCCAAAAATGAACTATTTTGTAAATTGAAACAAGGTGAATTCAGTGTTCATGCGGGATGACTATTTGTGACAACAAGGACAGAATACGAATTAAAAGGATAATGAAATGACAACATTGGTGACAGGCGGTGCAGGTTTTATTGGTTCTCATGTGGCGAAGCATTGTATGGCGCTTGGTCAAGAAGTAGTGGTTTTGGATGATTTGAGTGGTGGATTTGTAGAAAATGTTCCTCAAAAAGCTATTTTCGTTAAAGGAAGTATTACAGATGCTGACCTGATTGCTAAATTATTTTCTGAACATAGATTTGATTATGTTTATCATTTGGCGGCTTACGCCGCAGAAGGGCTTTCACATTTTATTCGCCGATTTAATTATAACAACAACTTAATCGGCTCAATAAACCTAATAAATGAATCTGTTAAGCATGAAATCAAGTGTTTTGTTTTTACATCGTCAATTGCAGTATATGGAGTTGGTCAAGTTCCCATTACAGAAGATCAAATTCCTGTTCCGGAAGACCCTTACGGAGTGGCTAAATATGCGGTTGAGATGGACTTGCGTTGCGCTCACGAGATGTTCGGCCTTGATTATATCATTTTTCGGCCTCATAATGTTTATGGGGAGCATCAAAACATTGGAGATCGTTATAGAAACGTTATTGGTATTTTCATGAATCAAGTCATGAAAAATGAGCCAATGACTATTTTTGGGAATGGGGAACAAACAAGAGCTTTTAGTTATATTGATGATGTGGCTCCGCAAATAGCCAGAAGTGTTAATATCAATGAAGCCATTAACCAGGTTTTTAATGTGGGGGCTGATAAGCCTTACACTGTTCTAGAAGTGGCTGATGCCGTGGCGCAGTCTTTTAACGTGAAGCCTAATCTTAATTATTTGCCAGCGCGAAACGAAGTCTTACATGCTTTTTCATCACATGAAAAGGCGCATAACATTCTAGGCAATGATACACAAACAACCCTGAAAGATGGGGTTAATCAAATGGCGCAATGGGCTAAAAATGTTGGGGCGCAGCAAACATCTTTGTTTTCAGGCGTTGAAATTAAGAAAAACATGCCGCCTTCTTGGTTAAAAGCACTTAAAGAAGAGAAAAAAGAGGGTGAAAATGCCATCAAATATTAAAGTCCTTTTTTTAGCCCCACAGCAAACAGTTTCCAGTGCACGTTTTCGTGTTTTTACTTATATAGATTCTTTAAAAAAGGATGGGTTTGTTGTCACTGTTTTGCATCCCAGACCTGACAAATATACAACTCCAAAATGGGTGATGAAAGGGCGTGTTTTTAAGCTGTTGTGGCATGGGCTGGGTATCCCAGCCAGATTATTTATGTGGTTGTTTTGTATTCCTGCTTTTATTAAGAATGACGTTGTCATTATTCAACGCGACTTAAATCCTGAGCCTTTCCCATTAATTGAAGCGCTTGTTTATTTTTTTAATAAGAGGATCATTTTTGATTTTGATGATTCAATTTTTATGTGGCCTTGGTCTGTTTCAAAATCTCTTTTGCATTTTCAGAAGACTAAAATAGCTTGGATTGTTAAGCATTCCCAGCATATTTTTGTTGGCAATCAATTTTTAAAACAATGGGCTGATAAGTTTAGTCCTAGAGTATCTGTTTTGCCAACCCCTGTGGATACTGAATATTTTAAAACAAAAATTAGTCAGAACGGCCATGAAACAATCAATATTGGTTGGTGTGGGACTTATTCCAGTATTCAATACATAAATAGTTTAACGCCTGTTCTTAGTCGTATTTGCGGCGAATATCCAAATGTTAAAATATTGATATCCACAAATAGACCTGACATGGTTGAATTGCCTGATTGCAATACAGATATTCGATTGTTTAGCAAAGAAAGAGAAATTGTTGATTTTCATGATATGAATATAGGATTAATGCCTATCAAAGAAGATGATTACTCAAAAGGAAAGTGTGCCCTGAAAGCTCTCTGTTATATGTCTTGTGGGATTCCCAATGTATGTTCTGATGTCGGAGCTAATAGAGAAGTTCATTCCAAAGGACAAACCGGATTTCTGGCAAAAAATGAAGAAGATTGGTATTTAAAGTTAAAAACGCTTATCCAAAACCCTCAATTAAGGGAACAGATGGGGAAAGCAGGGAGAGAACTTGTCGAAAAACATTATTCAAAGAAAGTTCTTTATAATGTTTTGAAAGAAAAAATTGTTGAAACAGCGTTACAGGACAACACCATATAGAGGTTTTATAAAATTCTCGCTTTGAAATAATACCGACTTGTGTGTCCAGGCGATTATAAGCCTCTGTAAAAGTCAGGGCGTAGCGGGTGGCGGCCTGTGAGGGCGTATTTGACTTGGGTGAGCAAGCGTTGTTTGTCATGGGGGAGACGGCCTTCCAGAGACAGGTAATTGGAGGCATGGTCTGTTCTGAAAACGGTCATTTTTAGATCAAGTCCTTGGATGATGTCATGTGTTTCCTGCAAGAGTTCTTTTGCTGTTAGTTCTTTAAAGACGCCTGCTTTTTGTTGTTGATGGAGTTTTGTGCCTGGGATCAGCATCACAGATAAAAATGACAGGTACCGAGGCTGCATTTGATTGAGCACTTTGATGGTGTCTGATACGTGTGTTTTGGAATGTGTTTTCCCGCCTAATCCTAAGAGTACAATCACAGATGATTTTATGCCGATTTGCGCACAACGCTGCACAGCTTTTGTCATGTCTTCGGCTGTGGCTTTTTTTTGGCACATGTCAAGGATTGATTGCGAGCCGCTCTCCAGCCCTATGTAAATCAAACGAAGCTTTTTATTCAACAAGGCCTGAAGTTCATTGTCAGATTTTCGCATGATATTAAATCCATTGGCATAAGCCGAAACACGGGCGAGATACGGGAATGTTTTGTTTAATTCGTCCAAGATCGGGATGAGCCGGGTGTTGTCCATGGCCAGGGCATCGCCGTCCATGAGGAACACACGGCGCGTGTCTGGATAATGAATGGCTTCCTGATGAATGTCTGACATGATTTCATGACTGTTTTTGATGGCAAAGGGTTTGCCTTTGTACGCGCCGCAAAAAGTACAGGTGTTGGCAGAACACCCGGTGGTCACTTGCAGCAGAAAACTGTCCGCTTCAGCCGGCGGCCGTATAGCAGGGTCAATGATCGGCATGCTGTCTCCCTTCTTGGTTTTTCAGGTGTAGTTTAGCGTTTTTTCAGCTTTCCGTCGGACTGTAATTGCCTGATTTATCAGGCGCTTTTGAAAAACGGAAAGTCTGTCTCTGATGGAAAAGCGCCCGATAAATCGGGCAATTACAGAAAAAACGCTAAACTACAGTTATTATATCAATTCAATATTAAAGTATAATAATAACATGAAACATATCATTGTGATCCTATTGTCACTTGTGATGATTGGCGCTGACGGTCTGTCAGAGGATCAGGCATTGCCTGTTGATGTGATTGAAATTCATGCCACCCGGACAAGAGAAGAAGTGATCCGTTATTTGTTGGAGACAAAAGAAGGGAGAGCTTTTGATCCTGAGGCGTGGCAGAGGGATTTGGGTTCTTTGAGGGACACAGGGCTTTTTTATGACATTCAATCGGATGTCACACACCGCAACAGCGCGCATCAACTGTCTCTTGATCTTAAAAACAAGCATTCTTTGATTCCCATTGTGAAGTATAAATATGGCGGTGACAGTTCTTTGTTGACCTTGGGGTTTTATGAGGTGAATCTTTTTCATCGATTATTGGAGGCAGGCGGGCAGTTTGAGCAGATGAATGGGAAAAGCGGGTTTGTGGGATGGTTCCGGCACCCTTATTTTTTATCGCCTCAAAACCGTTTGGAAACCGAGGTTTATCAGCACACGATTGATTTGCCTTTGCTCACCAAAAAGGGGAAACAGCAGGCGCATATTGATCACCGGGAAAAGCGCTGGGGCTTGCGTGTGATCCGGAAATTGTCGGGTCAATGTCGTGTGGGAATAGGTTTTGAGCTCGCAGAAAATGATTTTTATCCGGACAATGAAACACCGGTTAAGGCAGACAGAAACGTGTCTTTTTTTCAAGCCCATGATTTGAACAATGGGATGACGGTTTCGTTTGTTCCTTTGCTTGTTTTGGGGCAGATTCAGCAGCATGGTTTTTATGTGCAAGGGTGGGAACTGGGGATAAGGGGCGCGCTGGCGCGCCGCGCGTACGGAAGTGATTTTAATTTTGTGAAAGCAGTGGCGCATTCCCGTATGGCTTTTCGTTTGAGAGAGAAAATCAATGCCGCTGTTCAATTGAAGTTGGGGACCAAGTCCGGGCATGAGTTTCAGCATAAATTTTATTTGGGCGGGCTGGACACTGTGCGGGGGTTTTTGGATGGGCAGTTTCGGGGGGAACATATGTGGCTGGCCAATGTCGAAGTCCGGCCCACCTTATGGGAGTCTGCTTATTGGGTTTTGCAGGGGAATGTGTTTATGGATTTGTCTAAAACGTGGGACAGCACGCATTTTACTGTTCAGGGATTTTCTCATCCTTTTATGAGTTATGGCGCAGGGGTGCGAGTCATTTTGCCGCGGATCTATCGGGCGGTTTTGCGTGTTGATGTGGCGCGCACAGAAACACCTGTGCGCATGTTTGGGTTTGGCGTGGGGCTTCAGCAATTTTTTTGAGGAGTGAATGCCATGCGTTTGTGGGGGAAACGGCTGATGGTGCTGGTATTTGTGTGCGTGTTTGACGGCTGGACGCCTGAAAAGGGGTGTTCTGGGCCGGAGGATTACGTGATTGATTTTTTTTCCAGCCAGGCGTCTGCTCAAGGGATTCCGCATGGATGGGAACCACTTGCGTTTAAGAAGATCCCTCATCAAACCAAATATATTTTGTCTCATGATGAGGACAATTATTTTGTTCAGGCCGTCAGTTCGGCTTCTGCATCAGGTCTTTTGAAAAAATGCGCTCTTCAATTGACTGACTATCCTGTTTTGTCTTGGAAATGGAAAGTGAACCGTGTCATTGATCAAGCCGATATTCGTTCTAAAAAGGGGGATGATTGTGCAGCGCGTGTGTATGTGGCTTTTCAGTTTGTGCCTGAAAAAGCCGGGTGGCTTGAGCGTATCAAATATGCCGTGGCCAAAAAAAAGCAGGGAGGCTATCCGCCCCATTCTGCCATCACTTACGTGTGGGACAACCGTTGTGCGCAGGGGACGTCTCTGACCAGTCCTTACAACAAGAGGACCAAAATAATTGTGTGTGAAACAGGGGATCAAAAAATCGGTCAATGGGTGTCTGAAAAGCGTCATGTGTACCAGGATTATCTCAGGCTGTTCCATCAAGAGCCGCCGCCTGTTCTTTTTGTGGCCATTATGTGTGACACGGACAATACCCAAGAACAGGCGCAGGCTTGGTTTGATGACATTGTTTTTGTGAAAGAAAAGAGGTGATGATGAGAGTATTTTTATTGATTGTGCCGCTTTTGGTTTTGTGTGCATGTCTCAGTCCGAAATATGGGGAATTGATCCGGTTTCAAGAGAATGCTGTGGATCTGAACAACACAGAGAAGGTGCGGGCGTTGTTGATGGCGCAGCATGAAGAGTGGAAGGGTGTGCCTTACCAATATGGCGGGTTAAGCCAAAACGGGGTGGATTGTTCAGGGCTTGTTTATTTGACGTTTCTCACACGGTTTGGTATTGAACTGCCCCGGACAACCGTGCTGTTGGCCAGGGTGGGCACGCCTGTGCCGAGAAGATTTTTGAAAGCAGGGGATTTGATGTTTTTTAAAACAGGGTTTGGGGTGCGCCATGTGGGGGTTTGCGTGGGAGGAGATCGTTTTTTGCATGCATCAAAAAATCATGGGGTGATGATATCCGGTTTGGAAAACTCTTATTGGCGGGCACATTATTGGAAAGCCAGACGGGTTGAAAATTAATCACATGTAGAGCGTGTAGGAAATGTAGGTAAAAAACGAATATAAAAACCGTAAATAATTTACTGTTTTTTGAGAGCCGGCCAGAGCGTTGTGAGGGAATTGGCAAAGGAAGAGGTGATGCTGGACATGGCGTGTTGG
>JANQER010000176.1 GCA_028278255.1 Elusimicrobiota bacterium
CGGGAGAAGAATCCATATTTCTGACCCTGGGAGGTTGCCTATGAACACAGAGACTTTAGAAGCGCATCAATATTATGTGTGGAACGGCAGCGGGCTGGTTTATACAGAAAAATCGAATGACCCCTTAAATCTTGCAAAAGAAATCAGCGTGGAAATTGATGTCCCTGAGCCGCCGTTGTTCCAATCTGAAAATGACCACATAAAAAACTGGGACCATCTGATTGGGTGGAAAAGATAGTAATTCATCCAGCGCTCTCGGTCTCTGGACATTCAGGCTTGTTGACCAACTCAATTCAAAGTCATGCGGGGACGACTTTTGAATGCCAATCATTCATGTTGTTTAATGCGTAGGAAAAATGATATTCTAATTAAATCCCGGCAAAAAACCTCGGATTTCACGCTGCAGGGGTGCATGGCCGCGTGCCCCTGCGACGAAGGCAAAATTATCTATCAAAAGTCTGAACTGGCGCGGGTGGATTATGAGCTGAAAACCATGAATGCTTTTTTTGATTACAAACCCTTTCTGGACCAATACAACAAACACTATGTCAATAATCATCTATAACAAAATCATATCCAAGCTGCTGCGTTTGGATGAATATTATGGCTAACATGCTGGTTAGAAATTTAAGTGTTTTTAAAAAGTATAAAAGTGAAATCCTCAAATATCTCAAAAAATCAAAATAACACTAGAAAAACGGCTAAAAACGCCGTTTTTCAATCACAGTCAATCAGATAAAAAACAATTTCTATCCGCTCAGTTACATGAGGGGTCGCGGAGTTTTATAGGTTCTTTTCCGGTTATTTTGTAATTGCCCCATTCATGGGGCGCATCTTGGATGGGTTTTAGTTCTGAAGAGCCCGATAAATCTAGCCATATCCGGCTTTAGACGGAGGGCAATGACAAAAACTCCGCGACCCCTCAATTACATATATTTTTAAAAATTATAGTGGCGGATTCGTGTGTTTGGGCTTATGCTGATTTGGAGAATTCTTATGGAGGGCATGGTTGTGACAAACATAAACAAAAAACACCCAATAGTTTTTCTGATTGCTTTTGCCTTGGTCTGTGCTTGTCAAAAGAAAGAGCCTTCCCAAGAAATTCGAGAATTGTTGGAAAACCCCGGGGAAGTGAAATTAACTGTTCAAACAATGAAAAAAGTTGAACAAATGCAGAACCCTGAACCATTTCTAAAGGAATTGCGGGGTATATTAAAAAAGGGAGAAAAAAGTGACCGTCTCAGGGCTGTATACAGCTTATCGTATTTGAAAAAACACGCTGAGTGGTTTGTGCCCACATTAAAAAAATTATTGAAGGATAAGGATGAGGATATACGCCAAAAAGCGCTGGAATCACTTGTGATGATATGGGGAATTCATTCCAAAGAACTCAAGCCTGTTCTTGAAAACAAATTGGGTGATCCAAGTCGTTTTGTCAGAGCTTATGTCCAATATTTATACTATAGAACAAAAAACGTTCACACCCCGCCAAAAGACCTCTTGTACCTTTACTTAAATGGTTCTTTGGATTCCGGAAGAAAAATGAGCTTTTTTGTAGAGGAATTTTTGAACAATGCCAAATTGGTTAAACTATATGAATCTCAATTGCGTCAAAAACTAGACCACCGCAATAGTATAGAAAGGCATATTGCGGCAAAGGCCTTGACTGTTCTTGAACCTGACTCCAAGGCGCTTCGCCGGTATTTTGATCCTCAGTTGGATGAGAGAACACTCAAACAGTTTAAGATTCACTTAAATATTTTCCCGGGATACACACCGGCTGATTTTATGAGCGAAGTCACCTTGATCAAACAATTTCAAAAGGAACTCTTGCGCGCCACCCGAACCGCGCCAAAACCCATTGGCCGGATAAGAGCCGCCACAGCCCTGCGTTTCAACAAAGAGCTTTCAGCTGACATTCTCCCGGGTATGTTGGATTTATTGGACAACAAAAACCCGCATAGACGCTCAGGGGCCATACGCGTCATGGGTGGTTTGGAGGGGGAGGAAGAGGCTGTCGTCGAGGAAGTCCTCAAGAGAATGGAGGACAAAAGCTATTTTGTGAGAGCGCAGAGTCTCAGGACTTTATCGCGCATCCTCAGAAGAAAAGAAGAATTCTTTCCAAAAATCATGCCTTTACTCTACATGCGTTTAGAAGATCCTCATCCCAGTGTGCGCAGCGCTGCCACAAGCGCTTTTATGCTGTGTATCAGGAACCATGAACAGTTCTGGCCGCTTATTCTCCCGGTGGTGATTAAAAACTTAAAGGACACTGACCCTCAAGTGCGGAGTGGATCCTTGCTCGTGATTGGAAATTGTGCGCCTAAAGCCATAGAGGCCCTTCCTGCGCTTGTGGACTTATTAAAAGATCCTCAAACGAAAACGCATATCTATTTGGCCTCAACATTCGGCCGGTTTGGTCAAAAAGCCAGAATTTACGGGCCTGACATTGTGGACATATTAAGAAATGATTTGGACAATGCGCCCCAAATAGCTAAAATATTAAAAGCAATCAATTACCCAATGCCTGCTGATATCCCCATCCGGGGGAAGTCCCCCAAAAACGATCATAGACCTTCTGATGATTGAACACCAGCAGTCATCCGGTGAAGGCAGAAAAATCAATAAGTGAGGGGATGTTCTCAAAGGAAATATGAAAATAGCGCTGCTGACCAATGAATATCCGCCGAATGTCTATGGCGGGGCAGGTGTTCATGTTGAATATCTCACAAAAGAGTTGTCCAGGCTTGACAGCCATGGGCATATTATCAAAGTGTTGTGTTTTGGCCCGCAGGAACTGCAAAAACAAAACCTGTGTGTCAAAGGCGTGCACATCAAATATGATTTTCCCGCAAAAGACCCGCGGCACATCAAATTTCTAGACACCATTCAAAAAGACATTGTCATGGCCGGCCAGCTTGACGATTCAGACATTGTCCATTGCCACACATGGTACAGCCATTTCGCAGGCCTTTTGGCCAAACAACTGTTTCAGGTCCCTCTGATACTGACCACGCATTCTCTGGAACCACACCGCCCATGGAAGGCTGAACAGCTGGGCTCTGCCTATCATGGAAGTTCGTGGATAGAAAAAACCGCTTATGAAAATGCTGATGGCGTGATTGCTGTGTCTGAGTCAATGAAGAACGATGTGCATCAGCTTTACCATGTGCCGCATGATAAGATCAAGGTGATTCACAATGGCATTGATTTGAACCAATATAAGCCGACCTTGAACCCACGGATTTTAGAAAAACACAATATCAGCAAGAATGTCCCGTTTGTTTTGTTTGTGGGACGCATCACGCGGCAGAAAGGGATTATCCATTTGGTGAATGCCATCAAACACATCAATAAAGAATGCCAAGTTGTTCTTTGCGCTGGTGCGCCTGACACTGAGGACATAGGCCGGGAAATGGAAGCGGCTGTGGAAAAAGCCAAAAAAGAATCAAAGAATAAAATTATTTGGATACCAGATATGATGCCCAAAGATGAACTGATCGCGCTTTACTCTCAGGCAGCAGTTTTTGTGTGCCCTTCGGTTTATGAGCCTTTTGGGATTATTAATCTTGAGGCCATGGCATGCCAGACCCCTGTGGTGGCCACAAAAGTAGGCGGCATTCCTGAAGTGGTGGTGCCGGGAGAAACCGGGGTAATGGTGCCTCTCACGCCAAAAAGCGCCAGAGAGGCTGAACCAGCTGACCCTGACAAATTTGCTGTTGATCTGGGACAAGCTGTTAACGCCGTGCTTGGCTCAGGGGACAAAATCAAGCAAATGGGCATTCAATCGCGCCAAAGAGTTCAAACCCTTTTCAGCTGGCCCAGCATAGCCGCCAAAACTATGCGTTTTTACCAAGAAGTGTCCAAAAAGAATTCCCACAATAAAAACCACACCCCATCTTAAAAAATAGAAATATAATGAGATAATTGTGCTTGGCCTCCCTCATGTCATATTGCCGGTCAATTGCTTTTTAATGTGCTGGGAAAATGGTATTCTAAATCAAATGAATAACTGCGTTTGGATGAATATTATGACTCTGATATTCAGAAGGTCAACAAAAAAACTTTACAGGGGTGCAGGGA
>JANQER010000182.1 GCA_028278255.1 Elusimicrobiota bacterium
TTTTCGCCTTGTTCATGTTTGGTGGAGAGGTATTCAGACGAGGCCATGGACAAGGCGAAAAGCATCCCATCAAAGCCGCTGTATTCACCGGTATTGCCTATATAGCCACTGTCTTCTTATTGGTCAGCCCTTATTTGTATCTCTCCAACTATTATTTATGCTTACTGAATGTCCTGGCTTTTGCCATATTCATCATATTTATATTTAACTATTATATTTCTGTGACCAAAGAGATCCCCTTCAAAAAGCATTTCCTTGAAATGATTTCATTAAGCCTTGGCGTGGCCCTGGCCAGCTTCCTCATCGGCCACTTGCTCAGAAAAATTTTCAGCATAGATATCTAGTGGTCTATCAATTTTTAATTGCCGGGTGTGTAGCCCGCCGATTTATCGGCGCTTTTAAGGTTTTTATCCGTCATTTTAAAACTGATGAACCACTAGAACGCATAACTCACGCCGGCGCTGTACATCCGTCCCCGGTTCAACATATCGCTTGACGGGAAATCACTTAACCAGGCAGATGTATAAACATCCTCATCAAATACATTTAAAATAGAAAAATAAAAATCAAATCTTCTTTGATTTTCCAGCCTGAATGTGGTATTGACAACAGACACGTCGGACAACGACACCCTGTTGTCTCCTTTTTCCCGCGGAATTTTGCCTGTGTGATCAAGATTGATATTCCAATGGCAATGCGCATTAAAAGAAATATCCCATCCCATTGAGAATTGATTATACGGCACCCATGCTGTTTGCGTGTCATTCAATTTATCATGCGTGTCTGTGTAAGAATAATCCACAAAAAAGCTTGCATTGTGGTGAACAAAGAACTTGCCGCCGATTTCCAGGCCTTTCACATTTATTTTTCCCTTATTGATATAATGTTTGGGCCCGCCAGGCAGACTCAAGTCCCTGGTGCTTGACTGGTAAATCAGTTTATTGGTTTTGGTGTGGTATATTGACCCGTTCATACCAAAACGCTGATTCAGCATATAATGACCTGTTAATTCCACGGATTTGAGGGTTTCAGGCTTCAGGTTGGGATTGCCCAGCAATGAGGGATTGTTTTGATTGTAAAGCTGAGAAAAATTCGGTGCTTTAAAAGCCGACCCGTATAATAGTTTTAAAATACCTTTTTTGTCTTGATTAAAATGCCACACCAAACCGCAGCGAGGATTAAATGAATAACCAATATCACTGTAATGATCATACCTGGCGCCCATAATCAAATACCAATCAATAAATATATCCCATTCATCCTGAATAAAAACACCGGTCACATGTCTGGCTGCATTTTTATTCCATGCATGCGTGTCACTGACATCCAGCAGCCCATCGGCATTGTAAAGATACAAGGGATGCGCTTCGGATTTAATATAAATATCATTTGTCTTTGTGTTTTCATATAAAAAACCTAATAGCAGCTTATTCCTTTCAGACAGGCGCGCTTCCAATAAAAGCTCACTGCCAAACATGCCTGACTGATAGCCAAAATCCACATTGGTGCCGTTTGGAAAATACTCAATATCCCCGTCGCCATCCAGATCAAGAGGAATAACAAAACCATTGGGAAAAAACTGGCCTGCTTCTTGAAAAGACATACCGTCATAAGACAATTTTAATTGAACAATGATCCGGTCTGACAATGACGTTTTGTATTTGCTCTCAAGGAACCAAAACTCTTCAAATTTATCCATTCTTCTCTCGGTCAAATACCGCAATTCCGGAAGATTCATGCCAATCTCAGAATCCACATAAACGCCGGTCATTTCAAACTTTCCTGCCTGACAATTGACATACACACTATTTCTTTTGTAAGCATCATTGATCCGGCCGGGCGCAATGGTCAAAGGCGTTCCGAACAAACGGTCCTTTTCAAAAGAAATATCCGAACTGTCTGATTGCTGGCTGTTCACATGCAATGAAAACCCGAATGTTTTATGCGCTTTTCCATAAACCACATCAACCAGCCGGGTGTCATAGGATCCGTATTTCACCGCCACTTTCCCGCCGTTGATTTCCGCCGGACTTTTGGTGATCACATTGATCACGCCGGCAAAAGCATTGGTGCCGTATAGACAGGACCCCGGACCGCGGATGATTTCAATTTGCTTTACATTCTCCAGACTCATATTAAAATATTCAGTAAAAACACCCCACATGGGCTCGGCAATCTGATGGCCGTTGAGCAGCAGTTTAAATTTATCATTGAGTGAATATATGCCTCTCAAAATAAGGGAGTGCGTCCCGATATATCCGTCACGCACAATAAGGCCCGGCACATTCTCCAAGACGTCCAGAAGCGTTCTCAGGCCGGTTCTTTCTATGTCCTTTTCCGTCACGACCGACATGTTTGACGGCGCATTATGCAGTTCCAATTCCGCCAAAGTTGAGCTGACCACAACAGGAATATCCCAAAACAAAACTTCTTCAATCCCTTCTTCCTCATGCGCATTGCTTCCGAAAGAAACCACGGGCACAAAACACAGACACATTGACAACAGAAAAACCGCAATCCTATTCATAAAATATCCACCTCATTCATTATATATTCAGGTCGTTATTTCTTACTAAAAACAATACAGTTAACAGCTCTAAATGTCAACCCTCATTAGTAAATATTATAGAGAGTTGTTTCCACTGAGAATGATTTACATATACGACTAAGCAAATTGAGCCACTCGCTTGGCAAAATCAAGTATGTTTTTATATTTTTTTATAGGCACAGCAACAGGAAAAGCACCCAATAATAAAATAAAAGCATCATATAATGGGTCATTATGGCGGAGTTTTTGAAGGGAAGAGAAAGACGGCCTGTGTCCTTTTGGCAAAACCAATGTTATTGTAAAACGCTCTCTCCATATTTGAGGGTCTGTTCCTGAAGACAGTTTCAGCCAATTTTTAAGCACGTGATTCAGTATTTCCATATCAACTTCATGAGCAGACAAAATCGGATACGCTGGTTCTATGTGAATTGTTTTTATTCCCAACAGAGCATTCCTCAAATCCTTTTCTATTTCTGGATGATTGGGCACCAATAAGAACAACAAACCATGTTCATTCTTATTGTCTTTCACCAGAGTGATCACATCTTCTAAATTCCTCTCATTCACAGCAATCTCCATTAATGGCTTTTTCCCTTGCAACTTCATCCATTCAAGATGTGTTTTCATTTGCTCATAATCAGAATAAACAACTTGCCCTTGACTAAAAAATCTTTCCAAAACATCCATCACCTGCTCCTGAGAACCTATTGCAATGCCTTTGTTCTTTATCTTCCCCTCTAAGGCCAACCAAAACGCATCATTATGAGGTGAGGCATGAACCAAATTTGTTATCCCATTAATCATTGCCTGATTCATCAAACCCTTGTCAAAATATCCTCCTTCTAAATCATCAACTGAATACATTTCCAATGGCACCATCAAGCTTTGCACAACTGGATCATGAAAATCAATTTTCCTATTTCCCTTCATCATCTCTGCCACAACCTCAGCCTGTCTATCAGCTTTCTTATTAATCCCTTTGCTATTTAAATTTTTATTAACAACAAACTGATTCACTGCCCCATGGGGAACCATGAGATTTATGGCGAAAAAAGCACCAAAAACAAAAGGTGTCAAATCAAATTGACTGAGGAAAATAAGACCAGGAAGAGTGAGAAGTGTGATAAAAACCTTGTTAGTATCAAAAGCTTTTTTTCCATGAACAATATGCCATAAAAACTGAAAAACAACCACAATGCACCACATGGGAGGGCCCATTGCCATTGGCACATCCAAAAGAATAGCAGTGATAATAGACCCAAGACCCACAAACAGACCAGACTCTATAAGGGCAGGCGCCAAAACATATGATTTCAGCCATTTATATAACCCGTCAAGCCACCACCATTGACCACCTTGATCACTTCTGTTTGCTAATGTGTCTTTGCTGCTGATTCCTGACAAAATATTTTTAATGGCTTCATCCATGAAATCATCTAATTCGTACAACTTTGTTTTGTCTTTATCCTCAAGGTACAATTCAATTTGTTGTTTAATGAGATCAGCCAAATCAGAAGCATAAACATCAGGCCTTTCTTCAATAATTAAGCGAATCATTCTGACAACAGCAGACGGTTCCTTAAATCTGGCAAGGCACTTGCCTTGATACAAAATGTTTTCAACTGCTATTATTTTTTTCGCCAATGCAAGACCCTGTAATCGCGTTACAATTCTTGTCAAAAGCATCTCTGATGATTGAAAATACTTAATATGCTTTGTTATGTATTGCGCAATAAAATCAATATCTTTAAAAGGCCATGCTTCAATAAAAGTTCTAATCATCGAATTAAACCCATCTATTTCATCCTGATGATTTAAAAACATCTGCGCGTTGTTCTTCATCACTATTTCTCTGACGGCTTTTTCTTTCTTATCAAAAGCAATATCCTGTAATTCTTCAACTTTTTGCATTCCTTTTAACCCGCCTTTTAACCGCAACTGTTCCAATTGAGTATTGATTAATTCCAACACATCATCCACATCTGCACTTGACATTGCTGTTAAAAACATTTTGATCATTGCCTCATATCCGGATGGATAAGCAAACTTTTGTCCGGTTATTGGCATTGGCTCAAAAATCAAATCAGAATTATGTTGTAATACTCTTTTTAATAAAACGGATTCTTTCTTTTTCATCACATGAGCATACAATTCAGTTAATACATTTTCTGGAGAATCCATAAAATCAAATTCAGCAATTTCAGATTCAATATATTCAGCAAGAACCTTCACATTCATATTAGGCACCAATGAGGCATAAGCTGAAAATATATCCAAATCTTCTGACACATCAACAGGAAACTCATTTCCATGCTTCTCTATAAAAGCCTTTTTCACCAACTCAACTTTCTGACGCACTGCATGTTGTTTTAAATCGCGAATAATGGTCTTAACATCCTGATCACTTTTTTCACTCATGCGAAGCAACTCTGCTCCAACACTGTTCCTGATATCCATTGAGCTTGCCTCAGGTTCAGTCATTAAAAATGCCCGAATCATTCTTAAATAAGCCAATTTGTTTTCACCTTCAGTCAGCGGCAAGTCCTGACAATCATCTTGCACCATTTGCGCCAATGCATAAACTTTGTCCTGAAAAAAATGTCCCTTATAATACTGTGCTTCCCCTTCTTTAACAACATTTTGTGAGACTCTCATTGGAAGCCTCACTGTAAAAACAGTGCCTTCTCCTTGATGAGAGGCCACAGAGA
>JANQER010000270.1 GCA_028278255.1 Elusimicrobiota bacterium
CCTCATCCCCCACTTGGGCATAAAGCTTGGCAGAACTTTTATATAAAGGCAGGGTTTTTTTCGGATCTCCCCACACTCTTTCAGCATTTCCCATGCCGCACAAGCCATAAGCTTCACCAAAAGTGTCTTTCAGTTTTTTGAAAATGGCATGGGCTTTTTGGTACTTTTGATAAGATGTTTTGCCTTTCCCCAGTATGCGCAAGCATCCGGCCTGCCCGCAAAGCGCATAAGCCTGCGCGGATGCGTCTTTTATTTGCACTGCTATTTTCTCTGCTTTCTCATACGCATATAAAGCCCGGGCATAAGCCCCTAAAAACCTGTCCACCCCGCCCAATGACCAAAGCGCCTGTTGCAGAATCTCTTTATTGTTTTTCTGCGCCAGCCGGGGCAGGCATTGGCTCAATATCTTCCGGGCTTCTCCATGATGACCCAGCCCTCTTTGCACAAGGGCTTTCTCAATATCAATCTCTTCAGGACAAGGATCAGACACTTTTGTTTTTAGATTTTTCGCCCAAATCTTTTGGGCTTGCTTGTATTGCCCCAAGACGCGTAAACAGGAACTCACTCCCAAAAGAACGCGCACTTGCTCTGAAGCCACACCGCATGTCCCATAGAATCGATGAGACACCTGATAAGCTTTTAAAGCATCCTGAAAACGCCCAAGCGCGCGCAATGTTTCTGCCTGACGCCAGGCAATTTCAGCCTTAAGGAATGTGTCTTGGGATTGTTTAAAAGCAGAATTCAACAGAGGAAGTGCTAGATTATATTTTTCTTGAGACAATAGCTTTTCAGCTTGGGAGAAATCAACTAGAGAAGACATATATAATAGAAATGAGAAATTAGAAATTAAAAGATATTTATCCCTGTAATTGCCCGATTTATCGGGCGTATTTATAAAAGCGCCCAATAAATTGGGCAATTACAGAAAAACAAATGTATTTATCGTTTTGAATGCTGGAACCGGCGGCGGGCTTTGGGCTGACCGTATTTTTTGCGTTCCACTTCGCGGGGATCGCGGGTCAGGAACCCTTCTTTGCGCAGGGCTTTACGAATTGTGGGCTCAATGGTCACCATGGCGCGGGCCAAACCAAGACGAATGGCTTCAGACTGACCTGAAACACCGCCGCCTTCTGTGGTGACAAACACATCATACGCACTCAAACACTTAGACACCTTAAACGGCGCCATCACAGAGGATTTCTGCCTTTCATTGCCGGCAAAATAATCATCCAAGGATTTGGCATTGACTATCAAACGGCCTTCGCCGGGAATCACGCGCACACGCGCAATGGATGATTTTCTGCGGCCAGTGGCCCAAAGTGGTTTTTGACGCGTAATGGTTAAGCTGTCTTCCATAATATTTTCCTTTTTAAAAATCCTAAATTCTAAACTCTAAATTCTAAAAATAAATTCGCAGGAATTTGGGCATTGCACTTAAGAGACAAAATCAAACACCATCCTTACATCTTTTTTGAATTTCTTATTTTCATTTCGTTTAGAATTTAGGATTTAGAGTTTAAAATTTTTCAATTTATTATGTCTTTGCCACAAATGGTCCGCCGGAACGGATTTTGGGGTTTTTATAGTCCACCAAAACAGCCCCCGGATACACTTTCTGCCCTTTGTCGTCACGAAAAACTTTTAACCGCTTCATAAAACGTGCGCGCAATTTGTTTTTGGGCAGCATGCCTTTGACCGCCAATTCCACGGCGCGTTCTGGCTTGTCCTGCATCAGTTTCACATAAGGCGTGTAAGTGGCGCCGCCCACATGCCCGGAAGCGCGAAAATCAATTTTCTGCAAAAGCTTATTGCCTGTCAAACGCGCTTTTCCCGCATAAATAACAACAACGCCGTCGCCCTGATCCATATGAGGGGAATAGGTGGTTTTGCCTTTCCCCATTAACAAGCCTGACGCCAAAGACGCCAGACGTCCCAGTGAAATGCCGTCCGCATTGATCAAATACCATTGACGTACAATGTCATTTCGTTTGATTTGAGGTGTTTGTGTGAGTGACATAGGCAAGGAGTTTAGCAAAGTATTTAAAATTCGTCAACAACAAAATATTCATCTTTCATGATTTTTTCTTTTCTATTGAAACCCACAGATGTTCCGCTTATAATTTCTTTATGTATTATATCACAATGTTTATTCGTAAGCATTTTACCATATTCTTGATGCTTGCCGCAGGAGCGGTTTTGTTTTTCTTGTGCACAGACTGGGCCTGGGCCAGAGCCGGCGGCGGAGACGGGTACAGCGGCGGAGGCTCATTTGGCAGCAGCGCTTCTTCCAACGGCGGATCAGGCGATGGCTTTATATTATATCTCCTGATCCAATTGGTTTTTCGCCATCCTCTTATAGGCATTCCGCTTTTGATTGTTTTTGTAGCAGCCGGCGGGCTGAGCGGAAAAAAAATGCAGAATTCACATGTCAAACGAACCATCAAGCGCGGTGTTCAAAGACAAAACGAACAAAGACAGAATGACCAATTTGATAAGATCCGTTCCCATGACCCGCATTTTGACCCGGCAAAACTAATAGAACGGGTTAAAACGGCTTTTGTGAAAATCCAGGAAGCCTGGTCCGGCCAAAACATGGACCCGGTCAGAGGGTTTGTCACGGACGGCCTGGCAGAACGTTACGGCATTCAGTTTGACATTCAAAGAAAAGACAAAATACGCAATGTCATGGAAAATGTGACTGTACATTCCTGTGAAATTGCGGGTGTGGAATCTGATGTTCATTTTGAATCCATACACTTTAAAATCCGCGGATCAGCGCATGACACATGGGTTTCCATAGACACCGATAAAGTGGTCAAGGGGGACAGACAGTTTGTCTCTTCTTTTGTGGAATTCTGGACGTTTATCCGCAGGCCGGGCACACAAACATCGGAAAAGCCGGGCTTGATTGAAGGATTTTGTCCGAATTGCGGCTCTCCTCTCCACATGGCTCAGTCGGCCAAATGCGAGGCCTGCGGGTCTTTGGTGATTTCAGGCGAATATGATTGGATTTTGGCCAAAATCACGCAGGAGTCCGAATGGCGGTTCAGACACAGCAAGCGCGGGATTGAAGGGGTGGCTGCTTTTCAAGCGTCTGATCCGGGTTTTAATGTCCCTTTTATCGAGGACCGCGTGTCAGTGGTTTTTTGGCGCTATCAAAAAGCCTTGCTGATGAAAGACATCGGCCCTCTTCAAAAAATGGCCACACCTGAATTTTGTCAAAAGGTGCAAAAAGAAGAATTAGACGTCCGCCATAGGTTTTATAAAAATGTGGCTGTGGGGCTCTCAGAAGTGTATAAGGTGGCTTTTGGCATCCCCAGGGACAAAGTATACGTGCAGGTTAAGTGGGAAGGATATCGCGTGGAAGAACAAAACGGAGAATTGAAGGAAAACCCGGCAAAGTCTTTTTATTCGCATTTATTGACCATGGCGCGAAAAAACGGCGTTCAAACAGACAAGAAAAAAGGATTGATGTCAGCGCATTGCCAGGGCTGCGGCGCGCCCGTCACGTCCGGCAAACAAGACCAATGCGAATATTGCGGGAATTTTTTGTCCGGCGGCGACTTTGACTGGGTGATAGAAGATTTTTCACCGCACACGCTGAAAACAGTGGAAATGGGACAAACCCAATACACCATTCAACAGGCGTATAAGCCTAAAGACAGGATCCTGGACCCGGTGTCTTTATTGGGCGGACTTGTCCTGGTGATGATGGCTGACGGAAAAATTGACAAGGAAGAAAATAAATTGCTGGATGACTTTGTAAAGGACCGGCATATTCCGCAGAAAAAATTCGAAGACATCAAGGCAGCGGCTTTGACCGGCCAGTTGCAAATGTCCGTGCCGGCAGATGTGCTGGAAGGAAGCGACTGGATTGAATCCATGATCAGCATGTGCCTGGCTGACGGCGAAGTGACTTCACATGAAAGGGATCTGCTTTTAAAATTCGGACAAAAAGTGGGCATGGTCAAATCAGATGTAGACATGCGCATCAAAAAAATCCGCCAAACAATGTATACGGAATCCAAAATGGCTTTACACAATTGACAGGCATTATAAAAAAATGTCTTTTTTATAATTTACAATCACAGGAATGTCTTATATAGTAGGGACAGGGACCGAATTCAGACAGAAGGATTATTCCATGCAAAAATCACATATTGTTCTTAAAAAAGCAGTGACCAAAGCCGGGACAAAATCATTGGCCAAGAAAATGAATTTGTCTTCCTCTCTTATCTACAAATGGTGCCAGGAGAACATCAAAGATGAGGATTGTTATCTGCCCAGCGGGGCTGCCAATCCTTTGGACAGACTCAGAAAAATTTATGAATTGACGCAGGACATTGAAATTATCAACTGGATCTGCCAGCTGGCAGACGGATTTTTTGTCCGGAACGTAAAATATGAAGACATCACCATAGCTCAGGAAGTTTTCAAAAACACGCAAAGATTGATCAAAGAATTTTCCGAAACCCTGGAAGCCATTACAGACTCCTATAACCTGGACAAACAAATTACCGTCAAGGAATCCAAAACCATTCGCAAAGAATGGGAAGATTTAAAACGCGTGGGAGAAGCTTTTGTCAAAGCCTGCGAGCACGGCAGGTTTCATAAAAAAGCATGTACATGAAATTGGCACACAATGTGTGCGAAATTGGTTGTAAAATCGTAAAAAAATCAAAAATAGGGCAGGGAGGAGTGAATGGCTATTATCGATCGCGTCAAATATGATGGACCGGACAATGTGTTTGTGTGGCGCTGGCCGCATGATGAAGGCCTCACCTGGGGGACCCAGCTGATTGTGAACCAAACACAGGAGGCCTTGTTTTTCAAAGGCGGAAAAGCCCTGGATCTTTTGGGGCCCGGACGGCACACTCTCAAATCCGCCAACATTCCCCTGTTGGAAAAAATCATCAACCTCCCTTTTGGCAGCCAAACGCCTTTTGCCTCTGAAATTTATTTTATCAACAAAGCCGTGACCATGGACATGAAATGGGGCACGCGTGAGCCTATTCCTATTTTAGAACCTGTGTATAAGATGTTTATCCCGGTCAGGGCTTTCGGCCAATTTGGAATGAAAGTCAAAGATTCCCGCAAATTGATCACAGAACTTGTGGGAACTGAGATGGTCTTTGATTCAGCCAAAATACTGGACTATTTCCGGGGACATTTGATGTCGCGCATTAAGGATTACATCTCTGAAACAATCATTCACAAAAAAATCTCTGTGCTCACCATCAGCACGGAATTGAATGAAATGTCTGAAGCCTTGAAAAAAAACATCAGCGATGAATTTGAGCGGTTCGGCATTGAAATCGTTAATTTCTACCTCAGCTCCGTCAATGTGCCGCAGGATGATGAGAGCGTGAAAAAGCTGAAAGAAATTTTGGCCAAAAAAGCCGAATACGACATCATGGGCGATCAGCAGTATAAAACCGTGAAAACCTTTGACGTGGCGGAAAAAGCCGCGCAAAATGAGGGCATGGGCGGTTTGGCCGGCGCCGGCGTGGGCATGGGTGTGGGCCTCGGCCTGGGCGCTGGCATGGGGCAAATGACCCAGAATGCCATGAATCCGGCCATGCAGCCTGCGCCGCCAGCAGCCGGACAAGTGGCATGCGCGTCTTGCAAGGGAGCAGCGCCTCAAGGCGCCAAATTCTGTCCCCATTGCGGAAAACCAATGACACAAACCGGCGGCTTCTGCACCAACTGCGGAAAGGAAAAACCAGCAGGCGCCAAATTCTGCCCGCATTGCGGGAAACAAGCTTAAAACGTATCTCTTGAGTGGGTTGCCAAAGATATTCCCCAAAGGGGCTTTTGAGGGGTCTGATTGTTTTTATATGTTTTTGTAGTCTGCCGATTTATCGGCGCTTTTTTAAATGGTTCAGTTGCCTTCAAAAAAAAGGTTTAAGGGAGTCTTGGCGAGAGAAGTTTTTGACATTACGTAATTGGCAAACTGGAGGAAAAGATGAAAAAAATATTCAGATACGGGATCAATCTGTTGCCTTTGGCTTTGTTGGCGGGGTGCTCAAAAGGCGACCCTTATGGCACCTCCCAGCTGGCCGGGCATATTTGTGCAGCGTCATTTGTGGTCGGGGTGCTGTTGGGATTCGTTTCTATCTTTTTTAAAGGATTTGAAACCGAACGCAGGCTCATCAGCGCTGCCTTTGCCCTCATTCTCATCACCGTCGGATTAATCCTTCTTGGATAAAGCATAAAAAGGAGAAAGACATGAACAGACTTGGTCAATTTTTTCGCACGTCACTGCTTGGTGGCGTGGTGGTGGTTTTGCCAGTGGCGCTTTTGATTTTTCTTGTCAAATGGGTTTTTGATCTGACCACCAATGCCATTCAGCCTTTAACCAATATCTTTGTTTCCGAACAAAGTCATTTTATTAAAGAGTTTTTTGCAGACATGTTTGTTTTAGGATTGATTGTCATGGCTTGCTTTGTGGTGGGTGTTTTTGTCAAAACCACACTGGGCATGTGGGTCTATCATTACATTGAAACCAATTTTCTCAAAAAAGCGCCGGGCTATTCTCTGATCAAGGAAACAGTTTTGCAGTTTTTAGGCAACAAGAAGTCCCCCTTTTCTTCAGTGGCACTGGTTCAGCTTTTCAGCAATGACACAATGGCCACGGCCTTTATCACAGACACGCATGAAGACGGCAGCAGCACTGTGTTTGTGCCCACAGGCCCCAACCCCACTTCAGGCAAC
>JANQER010000417.1 GCA_028278255.1 Elusimicrobiota bacterium
ATGACCAAACCAGGCATCACCTCTGAATCCATATTCTCCTGAATCCCTATTTTCAAATCATTTTCCTCAGCCCACTGCTGCGCATGTGCAATGGGTCTGTTCACAAAATCAGGCATCAGCAGCGTGCCTTTGGGCGGCGGACCTTTTGACACCCGCAAATCCACCATCTGTCCGGTGTTCAACACACTGCCGGACTCCGGCATCTGCTCAATGATCCATCCGGTTTCATAAATCTGCGAATGCGCCTGCGTCAAAGCCCCTGGCAAAAGACCCACAGACCTCAGCAGATTCTGTGCCTCAGCCAAAGGTTTCCCGGACAAATCAGGCACAAAAACCACTTCACCGCCGCTGGAAATCGTCACACGGATCACTTTCCCTTCCCGCACCGTCAAACCGGACGGCGGCATTTGTTTGATCACAGAACCCGGCGGAATCGTGTCATCGAATTCCACGCCTTCTTTCATCATGGCCAAATTCATGGGGGACAGCACATCCAAAGCCTGCTCAATGGATTTGCCTTTTAAATCCGGCACCACTCTTTCTTCCCGGCTGTGCACCAAAGCATTGAGAAACCACTGAAAAGACGCAAAAGCCACGCCTGCCATAAACACAAGCAGCATTCCCAACACAAGCCAAGGATGCAGCATCACAAAACTCTTGGACGGCCCCTGAGGGGTCGTCATAACTTCCTGATCCACTTCTTCTTCATTCAAAGGGGGCTGCTCCTCATTCATAAACAAATCTCCTTAGGGACTGCTGTGAAATTCTTTTTTCTTCAGACCCCCTCTCCTGTCTCCGACGGGAGAGGGCTTCACGAAGTGAAGGGTGAGGGCCTCAATAGGCTATTTCGCAACTGACTCCCTTACCCTTTAACGGGCGGGGAAACCCCGCCCCTGCAACAATCCAATTTCCCAATTTCTAATAACTCAATTGTCCGCATCCGGCCTTAATATCAGCGCCTTGCGGCTTGCGCATGCGCACAAAAAGACCGCGCTTGGTCAAAACACCCTCAAATTTTTCCATGGCGTCCCGGGATGCTTTTTGAAAAGCCAGGCCGGGCACAGGGTTGTATTCTATCAAATTGATCCACACATTTCTGCCCCGAAGCATATTGGAAAGCCTTTGCGCGGTGCGCAAAGAATCATTTAACCCTTTCAGCAAAACATATTCAAAAGTCACACGCACATTGCCCATCTGCTTTTGATAAGCCCAAACAGATTTCAAAATCTGCTGAACAGACCATGAAGACTTGGGCATAATTTTCCGGCGCGTTTCATCATCCGCGGCATGCAGGCTCACCGCCAAATTGACTTTGGGAGATTCCTGGGACAATTTCAAAATTTGCGGCACCAATCCGGACGTGGACACAGTCACGTGCCTGGCGCCATAACCAAACCCCAAAGGAGAACGCAAACATCTCAATGCCCACAACACATGATGATAATTGGCCAGCGGCTCTCCCATGCCCATAAAAAGCAGGCTGTCTACTTTTTTCCCCGTGACATCCTCAGCGCACATCACCTGCTCCATGATCTCTGATGAAAAAAGATTCCGCACAAAATGAACCTTCCCGGACGCGCAAAAAGCGCATCTCCAGGCACATCCGATCTGCGTGGACAAGCATAAAGACAAACGCTCCTCACCTGTCTCGCGCGAGCGTGACGGTAAAATCACTGAAGAAAAAGTCTTCTTATCGCCTGTCTCAAACGTCATCCTGGAAGAGCCGTCTTTTTGCGACACATCATGCCCGATTGTTTTAAGAGCCCGGAGAGAAAACGACTCTTTCAGCTTAACGCGCAAAAGAGCCGGCAGACTGGTCATGTCATCAAAACTCTTTGCGCGCCTGGCAAAAACCCATTCCTGTATCTGCTTCACACGATAAGTTTCTTTTTCCGGCAGCTCCAACACACGGCCCCATTCCCCGAAAGGAACATCCAGAAGCGAATTGGGCATATATTGATGGCTGATTTTTTGTTTAAACAATTTCTTTTCCTTTTGACGGACGCCCCGCCGGGTCCCCCATACGACAATCTTCTTTCCTCTGACAGGACGAACACGAGGTCCACTCTTTATTTTCAATTTCTAATTTCAAATTTCCAATATGGGACTGTTGCGAAATGCTTTTTTCCTTCAAACCCCCTCTCCTGTCTCTGACGGGAGAGGGCTTCACGAAGTGAAGGGTGAGGGCCTCAATAGGCTATTTCACAACTGTCCCAATATCTATTTTCTTTTCATCATTTTGGCAATAAAAAATCCGTCCATGTCATGGCGGTGCGGCCAAAACCGAATAAAACCTTCCCGTGTGATGGCGTCTCTAAACCCCACAGGCATATAATCACCCGGCCACGCTATTCGAAAATCCTGATTCGCCTCCAAAAACCTGCGCACAACCTGCTCATTTTCCTCGGATTCCGCAGAGCAGGTACAATAAACCAATGTCCCGCCAGGCTTCAGGCTCACACATGCTTTTTCCATTATATCAAATTGCAATGCCGGCATGGTGTCCATCACATGCCGGCTCTCTTTGTTCCAGCGAATGTCCGGACGCCGGCGAATCACGCCCAATCCGGAACAAGGCGCATCCACCAACACACGATCAGCTGTTCCCTGAAAAGCCTGGCCAGCTTCCTGTGCCTCCATCAACACAGATTCAACAACAGAACACCCCATGCGCGCACAATTGTCTTTCATAAGCGCAAGCCTCTGCGCATTGGCATCAACCGCCTTCACAGTGCCCTGGTTGTTCATGCGCTGTGCCATATGCGTGCTTTTCCCGCCAACACCCGCGCACATATCAATCACTGTTTCCCCGGGACGCGGATCCAGCACATGCACGGCCATTTGAGAAGAATCATCCTGAACAATAAAATCCCCGTCCTGAAATGTCTTCAAAGCCTTTAAAGAAGGGGACGCCTCCAACCGAATTCCCTCTGAGCTTACGCGTGAAAGACCTGCGTCTGTCTTCTCCTGCATCAAGGC
>JANQER010000438.1 GCA_028278255.1 Elusimicrobiota bacterium
GTCCCGCTTGGTATTTTGCTCCTCTAAAGAAAGCGGAAGATGTTCCAACACAGCGCACAAATTATCCTCCACGGACAGCTTACGAAAAATCGAAGGCTCCTGGCAAAGATAACCCAATCCCTGACGTGCCCGCTGGTACATTGGCAAAACAGACACATCCTGTTCATCCAAAAAAATCCCGCCCTGATCAGGCTGCACCAGCCCCACCATCATATAAAAAGATGTGGTCTTACCAGCCCCATTCGGACCCAAAAGCCCCACAATCTCTCCCGGATTCACTTCCACATCAAGCCCATTCACCACTGTCCGGGATCCATAATTTTTTATCAAACGACTTGCACGCAAAGACATAATTCCTCATTTTTGATTTTAGATTTGCGACTGCGCTAGCAAGAAGTGTCGCCGCGCAGTGACCGATTTTTGATTGAAAAACAATGTCATTTCACTTATTTTCTTCAATAACAACTGTGACATTTTCTTCAGCGGTTAATCGCTGGTCTTCCACAAAACACACAATTGTTTCACCCGTCAAATGACGCAATTCATTCTCTTCTGACTGAACAGCCACTGGCTGCTCCACATCAAAGACATCCACCGGCACCAAACCTTTTGACGGATAGACCTCCCAAAAACGGATACAATCCTTCAAGCCGTCATAAAACAAACGATTGGACCACACTCTTGTCTCACGCTTATGAGGCAAACCTTCTTCCTCAAAACGAACAAAAACACGCCCGGCACAATCCAGCTGGGATACATTTCCTTTCTGGCTGTCCGTGGACGTCAACAACACCAGCTTATCCGCTTCCATCTTCAAATTCCCTTCTTTTTCATCTTTCGTCTTTGGTTTATTTTTCTTGTTTTGACTTCGCACCTTGCGTGTGACCCGTGCCGGTTTTTTTGGTTTTCCCCATAACGTGCCTGACTGTTCATGTGAATCATACACGGCCCGCTCGCCCCAAGCTTCCCACAAAACCCCTTCCTCAGGCAAATCGCGCCGCAAATACACTCTTCCCCAGGCGCGCGTCACGCCTCTTTTCTCATCTGACACCATCCGATCCGCTGACAAAAAATCACTGCCCCGCCGCAACTTCACTCCACCCACAAACTCCACAGCCTTCCCTTTATCAATCAAATTCATCCTCTTACCAGTAATCACTGTCTTGGGTGTCGCACTCTTTTTCTCAACGCCAAAACACAAACAACAAAACCCGGTCAACAAAAAAACAGAGATCAATAAAAAGTATTTTTGATTTATCACAATGAATTTCCACAAATTTCTATTTAATTTCTACGTGTGTCATTCAAAGGGCGGGAAAAACCCGCCCCTACCTATCCATTTCCACTATCTGATTAAAAACCGACATTTCAGACAAATCCGGTCTTGCCTCCCATCCCACCCCTTGAATCACAGAATTCTCCCGCACAATCGTCACAGGCGCTGTTGACACAATCTTATCTTCTGCAGACACATATTGCATCGAATCAGTCGTCAAATGCGCCCCGTCGGTAGAAACCATCACCACATTGTCCCAAGCCCACATATCATTTGTCTCGGAATTCACTTCCCCTCTCAATGCCTTCAGCGTAGACCCAGGCGCTTCCTCATCAAAAAACTGAATAAACGGCCCATCCACATCTATTCTGTGTGTCTGCTCATACACGCGCGCCACAGGCGCTTTCAATACCCAGTCCAGTTTCCCCTGCACATAAGCATCCACAGAAAATCCCTCAATGGTCTGGTCCGCCCCCCTGTTTCTATGCTGATAAGAAACCCCATTAGACGGCTCCTGAGAAGCCCCACAAGCACACAAACAGAAACAAAATACAGTCATTAGTAATTGGTAACTGGTAATTGGTATAAAAAAATTATGCTTTTTCAAATTTATTGCCTTTTAATTTTACGCCAAAAGAACGTCAATTTTATATTTAAGAGTTTCTCGTCCATTAAAAAAACTGGGTTTAACAATTTACAATTTAAAATTTGATATGCTAAATTTAATATTTCTATCTTTTCTTTGCCCTTTGCTCTTTGCCAGTTTTTGCCGTCTAAATTTCAAAAGAATCAACAATCTTCTTATACAATCCTTGCGCTTTCAAAACCAAATCCACCACTTCACGCAAGGCCCCTTTTCCGCCGGGCGCTTTGGTCACGTAATCACATACCTTTTTCACTTCCTCATGCGCGTCACACGGACAAACCGCCAGCCCAGCCATACGCAGGGCCGGCAAATCCACCAAATCATCTCCCACAAACAACGCTTCTTCAGGCCGCAGTGCAAATCTCTTCACAGTCTCCAAAAAAGCCCTGCCCTTACTGTTGCAATCCTGAAAAACCGCGTCAATTCCAATTTCACGTGCACGGGCCTCCACCTGCCTGGATTTCCGTCCGGTGATCCAAGCCGTTAAAAACCCCGCGCCTGACCGGCTCAGCATAAAAAACCCCATACGATCCTTCACACTCCAAGACTTCACCTCTTCCCCGGACTCAAGAACAACAATAGACCCATCCGTCAAAACCCCGTCCACATCCATGGCCAGCAACCGAATCTTTTTTGCCCGTTTAATGATATTTGATTTATTCGTTTTCACTCTTATCCGCTCCTTAAAAGGGCGGACACAGGGGTCCGCCCCTACGACAAATGATTAATTCCAAATAATGAACGGGCGGGGGGACCCCGCCCCTACGTCACATCATTCCTTCCTCCAACAAATCCTTTTCATCCAAAATTCCCACGGGCTTTCCATGTTTATCCACCACAGGAAAATTGTCCAAACCAAATTTCTTAAAAAGAGCAGCCACATCCGCCACCAAATCATCCGGGCCGATGGTTCTGGGAGACCTTGTCATCACATCCCCCACTTTTCTTGTCAAAAGCGAAGGCTCTTTTTGCAAACCGCGGCGCAAATCCCCGTCGGTAAACACACCCGTCAACCGGCCGCGCCTGTCCACAATAGAGGCCGCACCCATGCGTGTCTGGGTCATGACCTCCAATGCATCCTCCACTGTCTCATTTTCCAGCATCAAAGGATTCTCCTTGGACTGATGCATCATGTCCCGCACACGCAATGTCAAACGCTTTCCCAGAGCCCCGCCCGGATGCAGCCTGGCAAAATCATCCTTATCAAACCCCTTCATCTCCATCACACACAAAGCCAATGCATCGCCCATGGCCAGCATAGCCGTGGTGGAAGAGGTGGGCGCAATATTCAAAGGGCATGCCTCTTTCTGCACGTTCACATGCACCACCACATCTGCAGATTTCCCCAGCATAGATCCAGGCCGGCCGGTCATGGCAATCAAAGGCAGCTTTCGGGACTTTAAAATTGACAACAGCCTTTTCATCTCCTCGGTTTCCCCTGAATATGACAAAGCCAACACCACATCTCCGGCAATCACCATTCCCAAATCACCGTGCATGCTCTCTGTGGGATGAACAAAAAAAGAAGGCGTCCCAGTGGAAGAAAACGTGGCGGCCAGTTTCCGTCCGATCAACCCGGACTTCCCAATCCCCATCAAAATCACCCGGCCCGAACACCGCGCAATTAACTGCGCTGCCCTTAAAAACGCCTCATCCACATGCCGCACTTGCAAAGCCACAGCCTCAGACTCCAGCCGCAGCACCCGCTGCGCCAGTTTTTTCCAAGATGTCATATTGTTTTTTTTAGATTTCATAGTTAAAAATATGTGAATAAGGGCACAAATATCTCATATCTATCACCCCTTCTCCTTGTCTCTCCATCTATTGGACTATTTTTTCAACCACGGTGTCATTTCCTGCGGGATATCCCGCATCTTGTAAGGTTCCGGCAGATTGGCCAAAAAATTATCCAACACAAAAAACATAACCACCAACAACAAATAAATCCCTCCCAAAACCTTCAAATGCCACTTCCAATCCGGTTTCCAAAAATCCTCTTTCACGGACGCAGCGGCTCCCCCATGGGCATGTTTCTTTTCTCCTTCCGATAACCGCACCCCGCATTTCCCGCAAAACTTATTGGACCTGACATTCTCGAAATGACACTTGTTACATCTCATCTAAATCTCCTATACAAAAATAAATCCAAAGTAGGGAACGGTCGCGACCGTTCCCTACAGACAAGAAAATTTGGTTTCGACTCGGCTCAAAATTCGAATTTTCTCTACGAAAAAACCAAACTCACAGCCTCCATCATCAAGCAGCGCCCATCAATGAATTTCTATGATATCTTTAAAAATTTCTCTTTGCTCTTGGCCCTTTGCTCTTTGCTTTCAATTTAGAGTTTTTTCACAATACTATCTATTTCCTGCAGTTTCTTTAAAATTCCTTTCACTTCATGAAGCGGCAAAGAATTGGGGCCGTCGGAAAGCGCCTTTGACGGGTCCGGATGCACTTCTAAAAATACTGCGGCCACGCCCACAGCCACGGCTGCTCTGGCCAAAGGGAACACAAACTCCCGCTGCCCGCCGCTGGAATTCCCCT
>JANQER010000200.1 GCA_028278255.1 Elusimicrobiota bacterium
GTCATTATTTTCCGCAGCATCCTCTGCTTCATCGCCTGCCCCGGAGAGGGAGGGAGCAAGTCTTTTCATCTCCTGATCTTTAAATACCGGCAGGAACAATGCGTCCGCCGGGACCGAATCACTGTTCTGCCGGCGCCTCAAGGTTTCTTTTGCCCACAAAATTCCAGCCGTACGGCAAAACACACCGTAAAACCGATGGGCGCCGTATGGCTGTTTATCCGGGTCCATATTCGGATAAAAAACCTTTATCATTTCTTTTGTCAGAAAATTATATATATGCGTCACCTTATCCGGATCCGCTATGATTTCTCCTGTCTTTTTATATTCAACGAAATACGACATAAACCTGTCTAAAATCAAATTATTCGGGCCGTCCAGGATTTGTAACCGCCTTAATTCCGTTAAATATTTTTTTATCTCCGAGTCCACTAAAGCATAAAAAACAGGGTGCGCGTTATTCAATTTCCGCATAACATCATCTATAGTGTCTTTTGAATCAATACCGCCGGCCATACTCATAATATCAACCATAGGCTTAAGGAAATACAAAGCAGCTGTCACCTCATATACCCCTTTATTGCTGTTCCCCGCAAAAGACAAATAGTGAGAAGAGATCAGATTCTCAGTGATTGAATTGCCGACACAAGTACTCATCTCATATCCGGTAATGCCAAGATCCATACTAAAAAACTCTTGTATTCCCACCTGCACTCTCTTAAAAAAGTTATCATTATTATCAAATAATTTTAATTTTGCCGCCTCCTGGGTGTTCCGCAATAAGTAAACATACCAGCCCAGCAATAAATCTCTTAGCGGTTCTTTCGCATTTACTTTAGATCTCTCATCATCATACACAAAAAGGCTCGCTCCGCTTAAGTCAACATCCTTCCAGCGGCTTAAAATCATATCTATTGCGTCGTCTCCCGGATCTCTGGCCATAAAACACGACAATACAGCGTCAAAATTAGGCTTATTCTGATTGCCAACAGCCCCGTCCAATAAGTTTACAAAGAGCTTCCTTTTCTTTGCCCTGTTTCTTTTTCTTCCCCTGGAAGCTAAAAATTTCTCTAAACCATCATCCAGATTTTTATCAGCAGGGAACAGCTCCGTGACCAGCTTGTCCAGCAGGCTTTCAGCTTTTTGTGAGTCCATTAAGCTTAAAGAAGTCAGAATATGCGCATTAAGCCATGTGTCAGTCTTATTTTTTGTCAGCTGCTCCAGCTTGTCCAGCAATTCTGTTTTATTCAATTCTCCCGCAAGCAAAACCCACGAATACTTGACAGGACATTTCTCATTCAATAGATCACTGCGGTTAAAAATACACGCCTCTGAAAATGTCTCAATCCTATCCCTCCGGGTCAAAGCCAATTCTTCTTCACCTTCAATGCTCAGCATTCTGACCGCATATTGCGCTGCCTGGCGCAGTTTTTTTCCGTCAAGCCTGCCTGATGCCAAAGTCATTTCAATTCCATCCCAGACAGAATCAAATAGGGAAGGATCAGCAATGCCGGTCAGATAACCCAAAGATTCGGGAAAAACATCAGAATCCGGATGTAAATATCTCCGCGCAATAATTCTTTGAGCGTCTTTATTATGATACAGTTTAAGCGCTTGTAAAACTTCAGGGATATCATCGCGGGCATCATCTTCCAAAAGCCGCACCATGACCGGCTCTATTTCGCTCTGATCAAATCCCGGATACCTCCTTGTGAAAAGCTGGTCGAGCTTGTTCCTTTTTAAAGAAAAATCAGTTCTTTCTAATAAATGCAGCAAAGGTTTTATCAGGATTGCAGGTTCCAGTTCATTTTCCGCATCTCCGGCAATCCAGAGCTTATTACTATGAATAAAAGAACAAGCCGTAAGGCCCGCAAACATCCTTTCAGCTATCTTCCTGTTTTTTATTGTCATTATATGATCCAAAAAAATGTCAACCGCTTGTTCTCCGTGAACCACTAAAAGCCGCATCGCTTTTTTCAAAAATACTTTATTATCAGAAAGCCAGTCTGTTTTAAGCATTGTAAAGGACAGCACATCCTTCACAAGAAAATCTATAACCCCCGGCCAAGCATTGCCATAATATATACGCTCACTTTTATCCAATGATTTAACAAATTTAGCCTTTCTGAACTCTTCCCGCCCGGCCCTGTCAAAAGCGTCCTGCAGCAGACTTCTTCTATAATAATAGATAGAGGTCTTATATGTATAATCGCCCTCCATATAACAATGAACCGCCATGGGAATAACACTTTTATCCCCGGCGTCAACCAGCAAAGAGAGCAGCAGATCAAACTCTTTATAAAAAACCATTCGAGGTTCATCGGCAGTGTCATAATGCATCTTGTTCAGGAACATAGAATGGACAAATAATAATACGGTTTTCTGTATTTCAGGATCTTTCATTAACTGATCAAATATCGCTTTTAAAGCTTCAAACTTATAGTTATCCTCAAGGCTGTTATCGCCATTCGGAATATCTTTATAGCCTTTCTTAAAAAATAATATTAATTTTTTTAAAAGATCAACTTTACTCAACCCCTGAGTCTTTGAATCAATATAATCATTTATAAGTTCCGGCTTAGGACTGCCCCAGTCTAAAGCCGCAAGTTCGCTGTTAAATTCAGACTGCTCTTGAACGCTCAGCTCTTTAAAACTGATAGAAGGCTGCTCCATTACCGGGAGATCAGGAACAGGCTCAAACACCGGATATTCATAGATGATTAAATAATCTTCTGCTGTTCCGACGCTCGATTTTCTGTAATCCCTGCCCTTAAAAACAACCTTTCCGGCATCATCAATAACAGCCAAAACTGTTTCCGGATCCGGCAGTTTTTCACTGTTCAAAGCGGAAAAACGTTTAAGCATCTCTTCTATCGTGATTTTTTCACCCGCCTGCAAACCAAGCGTATCTGTATTAATCACTTTGCGGTCCCTGCTAAACTCATCTAGAAATTCTTCATCTTCAGCGCTCCGGATCATGGGCGATTCTTTTGGCTTCCTCTTTCCTGCAAGACACTTTACCGCCTCCGCAAAAGCAGATGCCAATAACCCCGGACGAAGCTCCTTAAGCCTGTCTCCAAATTGTTCAAATATCTCATCAACCAACTTTTTTTCATCAGTCCCGGGACCAGCCGGATTTTCTCCAGGCGCATGATCACTTCCCTCTGCCGGGACAGTCCCCTTTTTTTGAGCCGGCCTTCCCTGAGATATGCCAGGGCTTCTTTCTCCCTTTTCATCAGCCTTCCCGGTCATAAAGACCTGCATCTGCCCCGGACCATCAGGCAAAGAAATGTTTCCAGCCCATTCACTCACTCTGTAACGGATTTCCACCGGGAACAAATTCCACAGAAACTTTCGCAAGAACTTAATGAATATAAGCCAGCCCAAAGAAGCCAAAACCGGCAGAAAGGGATGAATGACTTGAAGCAGTTTTCGGCATTCAATCTGCACCCATTCCGGCGCAGGCAAAACATGTGTCACCAGGCCAGCATCATACACGCAAAACCGATGCGCTTCACCTGCTACCTGAACCTCTCCCTGAAAAACCGGGTCCACTCCCTTAAAAGCTGAAAAATCATCACTGACCACCATGACAAATCCGGCTTCATGATTATTAATGCCCGGCCCTTTGAAATAAAACCCCTGCAGCCCATCACCTAAAGGCATACTTGAAAACCCGGTCATCCGATGGAACGCTTTGTCTGTATTTTTCAGACGAGCCCACTCGTTCTCATGAGATTTGCCGGTTTTTAAAGATTCATGCAATGTTCTCTGAAGGGCATTATACATGAGGCGTAAACTGAGCCTTCTGGCAGGAGCCCCGGGGGTTTGTTCAATCATGGCCTGATTCTCAGTGGTCAGTCTGGCATAAGCCAGATTAATGATTTCCCCTGAAAAAAGCTTTTCCAGCGGCAAAGGTTCTCCGGCAAATGTATCCAGATAGTTGTGGTCTTGGGGGATTTCTGTGATTTTAGGCGTCACAACAATGTATGACATATCTTTGTCTTGCAAAGACCGGGTGATGCCGTCTGTGTGAAAACCGCCGGCAATCAAAACCGACACAGAGCGTGAAGCGTTATTCGTGAAGCGTGAATCATTAAAAGTTTTACGAGATACGAGATACTCTTCACGAACCACGATCTTATTCAACAAATTATTAACCAATGAGTCGTTTCTTTTAATGGCATATTCACAAAATTGCTCAAAAGGCTTCAACAAGTTGGGGTTTATGTCTTGGTCTATGGTCTTCGGTCTTTGGTCTTCTGTCTTCTGTCTATGGTCTTTGGTCTGCTGCTTATATTCTTCCCAATCATTTGGAGTCATTTTCAAATTCACCAGTTTTTCAATAAGGGCCAAATATCGATTGGTTCTGACCAGCTTCTTTTGTTCCGGGGTTTTGGCCAATGAGGATTCAACTTGTCTTTCCAACCGTGCAAGCTCCTCCAAAAGTGTGTTTGGGTTGATTTTTTCTGACAGGGCCACATAGTGAATGTATTTTTTGAGTTGTGTAAAATTCTTTAAAGAAATGTTTTTTTGCCGGCACAGGGTTTTCAGTTGATTGTAATAGCGGGTCATTGACAATTGGCCGTCACGCAGATCCAGACTTTGCTGAACAAGCATGCGAATCTCTTGTTGAGAAAGGGTTTTCACAAGAATGCCCGCAAGCTTTGTTCTCTGGGATTCTGACTTTTTAAAATCCAATGATTCTTCAAGATCAAAGGCCTTCAATAGAAAATGAAGGTTTGTTCTCGTGCCTTTTATTTCGCGAGCCGGCGGCGAGCCAATTTCACACCCGAAGGGAGACAATTTCGTGCCCGAAGGGCGCCAATTTCTATCAGCCATTGAACACAAATATCTCGCATATTCCGTTAATTTTTCTTGCCCTGTTTGTCTGGCATTGAAATGTTTGTCAAATTGTTTTAAGGCCGGAGAATACACTTTGTCTTTAAGTGCATGAATCTCTGCTTTTATGTCTATCAGAATTTTTTGGGTTTTGGATTGGGTTTTTAGTGCCTCTTGAAGAGACTGCACATTATTGAGATACAGATCAGGCGTTTCAATCCCCCAAAGCTCAATAGAAGATTTATTATCATTATGCTTATTATGCTTTTTAATTTCTAATTTCGAATTTCCAATTTCTGATGTTGTTATTGCTGCCAATTCTGCCCCACGGTCTGAAATGTTTTTAATTGGCGTATTTCCATATTGATCGCCTTGATATCGAATTAATCGATAATATCCATCTGATATAAT
>JANQER010000464.1 GCA_028278255.1 Elusimicrobiota bacterium
CGCCAAGTCTTCCAAAATGGCCTGTCCATAATTTTCAGACCCGGTCAACCCATCATCCACCAACCGTTTCCCAATATACCAATAAGTCATCAACGCCTGCTCCTTCACCAACCTTTCAGCTTCAGCCCTTCCTTCCGTGAGCATCCGCTGCACATCCGCCACAAGCCGCTGATATTTTTGATCACTAATTTGTTGTGCCATAAATCATCCTTTATTTCTGAATAATTTATTTCCTTTTCTTTTGATTATTAAGAGTGGCAATCATTTTTAAAACAGTTTTCCTGTCATCTAGTGGAAGGCTGTCTAAAAGTTTGGCATTGTGCAATACATTGCGGCTGAGAATTTGTTTTTCCTGGACAGCTTTATAACCAACGAGCTCATCAATGGTGACATTAAGCGCTCTGGCTAAACGCATAAGCGTTTCCGGGGAAAGTTTTTTAATCCATTTTTCATAATGAACAATCATTCTGTGTGATATACCTGTCATATCAGCCAGATCATATTGAGACAACCCTTTGGCTTTTCGAATTTTGACCAAACGATCAGAAAAAGAATCTCTTTTTGTTTTTGGCATATAAATAATCCCTCTTGTTTTAGAATTTCGATTTCATGGCACTAATAAATTATAAACCGGAAATCAAAAACAAATTTGTACCAGGGACTTGACAAGGGGATACATCAGATGTACCATTATGGCAAATGCAAAAGAGGAATAAAAACGAAGAAAAAAACTTTTCAACCCCTCTTGACAGGGGGTCAAAACAACAGCCCCCAAAAACCAAAAAGGAACAAATCCAAAAAATGACCCCGGCCGCCAAACAACGCACAAAAGAAACAATCGCCTGCTTGATACAAATCATTTATGAATGGCTGGCCTGTTTCATGGCCGCGTGCCTGCTGGCAATCTTCACCCCCTGGCGCTGGAAAAAAACAATCTAACAAAGGAGCAAAAACCCAAATGACCAAAACCCCGGGCCAAACCGACATAGAAATCACAAGCTGCAAAATACCGTTCAAACACAAAGACGGCAAAACCCTGATCACCCTGGCCGGCGTGGAATGGATGGGCGCCAAAGTCAAACGCGTGGCGCGCGGGGAAAGAGAACTGACTTTACTATTAACAGGACAAGAAACCGCGCTGCGCTACCTGGTGGATCCCTTGGACGCATTAAAAGACGTCAAACAAAGAATCAAAGGCTGGAATAAAGAAAAAGAAAAGCAGGAAGCGTAAAAGGAGGCAGCCATGAACCATCTAATGACGGAACCCCAAAAAACCGAAAGCGCAACAGTACACACCAAAGACCTCTGGAAAAGCGCATTTATACTAAGCGAAGGCGGCTGGCTGGTCGGAACAAAGCTTGCCCGCATCAAAGGCAAAAAAGAATTCACCTTCAAATTCCGCAATAACGGCGTGAACGTGGAACAGCTGGACAAACTATTCCAATCCGGACAAGCCAAATGCAGCGTCACGCACTTAAAAGCCAGCCTCATCCATTTAAGAGAGATCATGCGCATAGAGGAGGAAAAAATAGAACTGACCCGATAAAAAACAAAAGAACAAAAAAACAACAAAACAACAATGAACAAACACTATGAACAATGGAGAAACCCACAATGAAAATAGACCCGAATATAATAGAAAGCATCAAACGTCTGCACCTGCCCACCCTCATCCAAGAACACGGCATCCAGCTGCACAAGAATGGCGGCTGGTTCAACCGGAACGGCCGCAGTTACAAAATCAACTGCCCCTTTCATGAGGACAAAAACCCCAGCTGCCACATCAACGAAAAACACGGCAAATGGATATGGCACTGTTTCGGCTGCAACGAAGGCGGAAACGTCTTTGACTTCCTGCAGAAGATAAACAGAACTGATTTCCGCGGTGTGTATGAAAAATACGCGCCGCGCGTGGGAGCAGTCAGCGCGGAACCGGCGGTTCACCCGGATTTGCCGGTTCCGCCATCAAAACCGCTGGAACTGCCTACTGAACCGCTTGACGTGCCTGCGCCTGAAACAGCTTTGCCTCTAACCCAGCCGCTATTAGAAAAAGTCATCAACCACTATCATGAAACCCTCATCAATGATAAACGCGGCCTGGAATACCTCACGCACCGCGGCCTGGCTGACGCGGACGCCATCAAAACATTCAAAATCGGCTTTGCCAACGGCAATCTAAACAGGCTCATTCCCCGGTACAATAACCATGAAACAAACCGCGCACTAAAAGAAGCCGGCATCCTGAACGAAAAGCTCACGGAACGCTACTATAATAGTATTACTATACCTATATATGACCAAAACAACGCGATCGTCGGCCTTTACGGCCGGAAGATTTACAACCCGGCCAATCCGTCTATACCCGTCCACCTGTACATGCCCGGCCAACACAAAGGCGTATTCAACTGGCAGGCTGTCAAAGCGCACAAAGAAATCATCCTCACAGAATGCATTATTGACGCATTAAGTTTATATGTCATGGGCATCAAAAACGTTGTACCGCTCTACGGCGTTCACGGCCTGACCGATGAACACAAACGCCTGTTTACCGACAACAGAACGCAAAACATATGCTTATGCTTTGACAATGACAAAGCCGGAACCCAGGCCCGGCAGCGCATCAAACAAGACCTTGAGCCTTTAGGCATCACCATCAAAAACATCTACATCACGGCAAAACACAAAGACATCAATGATGCGTTAAGAGCGGGGGATATTACAAAAGAAAAAATACAAAATGAAATTAATAGAAATTCAATAGAAATTCATGGTCGCTCCCATGCGACACTTCTTGCTAGCGCAGTCGGAAATTCATTGTCAAAGGAACAACAAACAAATTCGCGTCCTCCTTCTGACGAAAAAACCAGCGGGAAAAACACGCCGTGGCCCAAGGTTGACCAGGAGGAGGACGCCATATTTATCAGTTTCCCTGAACGCCAATACCGCATCAAAGGCCTAAACACAAAAAACCTCGAAAGCATGCGCGTCAATGTCCGCGTTACGCAGAGGGATGCCGATGGCATCCGCCGAGGGGACGGGGCGGAAAACCACCATTTAGACATCTTTGACCTCTATTCCGCAAAATCCAGAGCCATCTTCAACAGTCATACGCGCAAGATCATATCGCTTGGCCGTCCGCCCGGCACGATGTCTAGCGACATCGAAGGCGACATAGCCAAAGAACTGAACCAAATCATAGAAGAGCTTGAGCAGATACAGGCACAGACCACAGACCAAAGACCACAGGCCGCAGACCAAAAACCCACAATGACCGACGAAGAAAAAACCGAAGCCCTGGAAACACTAAAACACCCTGCCCTTATGCAAATCATCTTAAAAGACATAGACCAAATCGGATATGTGGGCGAAGACCACAACAAAAAAATCGGATACCTCATAGCCACATCCCGTAAACAAGACGACCCCCTGTCCTGCTCAATCCTCAGCCAATCAGCTGCCGGAAAATCCGTCCTGGCCGACACCATAGAAAAATTCATCCCGCCGGAAGACGTCCTTGTCTTATCCCGCACCACCAAAAACGCCTTCTACTACATGGCCAAAGACGGCTTAAAAAACAAGCTCGTCATCATGGAAGAACGCATAGGCGGCGAAGAAGCAGACTACAGCATCCGCACGCTGCAATCAAAGAAAAAATTAATCCAAGCCGTGCCGGTCAAAGACGAAAAAACCGGCCAAATCAAAACCCAAATATTCACAGTCGAAGGCCCTCTGGCTTACATTGAAACCACCACCCAAATCAGAATTCATGACGAAAACGCCACCCGATGTTTTGAAATCAACCTCGACGAAACCAAAGAACAAACCCAACGCATCCACAAAAGACAAAAACAATCCAAAACCGCCGAAGCCCTGGAAAACGACACCCAAACCCAACACATCATCCACCTGCACCACAACATGCAAAGGCTACTTGAGCCTGTCAAAGTCGTCATCCCCTATGCCCTGCTCATAGACTTCCCGGACCACTGGCTAAGAACCAGACGCGACAACCTCAGATTTCTAAACCTCATCAGCTCTGCGGCCTTCCTCCACCAACACCAAAGACAACACAAAACCACCAAAGACGGCGCACAATACATCGAAGCCGCGCTACAGGATTACGAAACAGCATACATCCTGGCCCGTGACATCATGGGCGAAGGATACAATGACCTCAAAAAATCACAACGTGATCTACTAAAAACCATAGAACAAATAAACGAACACCATCACGGTGTGACCAGGCGTCAGATCAGAGAACACACCGGACTATCAGACACACGCTTAAGAGAACTACTTTACAATTTAGTCAGCCTTGAATACCTCAACTGTCTTGAAGGCAAACAAGGCAAAAGCTACAGATATCAGCTCACAGGCCGCGCACAGGACACAGACAGACAGCTCATTGGTTTAACATCACCTGAACGACTGAACCAAAAGTTAACAGAACAAAACCCACAAAAACCCGACGATAATCTGGCCAAAGTGTAGCACATCGCCAAACTTCGCAGTGGGGGGTGCGAAGAAGTTGACACGTGAAAACCATTGATAATCAACAACAATTTTCCCAAAAACAACTTCGCCCCACTTCGCGGCGTTTTAATGGGGAGGGGGTATATAAAAAGGCCGAAGTGTGAATGACGAATGACAAAGTAAAAGCAAAAACCAAACAAAAGAGGGGGAAGTATGGACGAAGGCGAAATCAACAAAATAAAACAGCTCATAAAAAAATTCAATGAAGACCGTGAAATGACCGGATACGCGCCAGATTCCATCAGGAGCGATAACGGCGGCTTATGGTATCTGCTGGAATACCTCAAAACCCGCGATGAACAAAACATCACTGACATCACACGCGACACGCTGCACAGCTTTCAAGTGGACTTATACAACAAGCGCGGCCGCCGGCGCATCCGCTTATGCCTGTCAACCCAGCTGCACATACTGGTATCTATCCGAAAATTCTTCCAATGGCTGGTCAAACGCGGCCGCCTCTTGGCTGATCCCTCCCTATGGATCAAGCTCCCCAAACAAAAAAAACCCTTGCCGCGCGGCGTCATGACGCGGCGCGAAATAAACCGCCTGCTCGAAAAACCTGATCTGGACACCCCGCGTGGTTTGCGGGACCGCGCCATGCTGGAGCTCATGTATTCCTCCGGCCTGCGATCCAGTGAAATAAGATCACTGACGCCTTACGACGTCAACATTGCCGAAGGCGAAGCCACTGTCCGATGCGGCAAAGGCGGCAAAGACCGCGTTGTCCCCGTGGGCGAACTGGCCGGAAAATTCATCAGCCTCTACATTGAAAACGCGCGGCCGCATTTACTGGGCGAACGAAAAGACCCCGGCGTCCTGTTTATTGGCCGCTACGCCCACCGCCTGAACCCGAACACATTAAACTTTGGCATTGTCCAAAGATACTCCCAAATGGCAAAAATAAAAAAACACATCACCCCGCACGGATTCCGCCACACCTGCGCCACGCACCTTCTGCGCGGCCGCGCAAACCTGCGGCACATACAAAATCTGCTTGGCCACAAAAGCCTTGAAAGCACGCAGGTCTACACCCGTGTCGAAGTCGGCGACCTAAAACGCGAACTAAAACGCTGTCACCCGCGGGAGCAGCCGCGATGAAAATGACAGAAGCCCGGAACGAATTCCTCGCATGGATGAAAACACGCGGACTATCAACATTCAGCATACGCAGCCGCGGCAGTTGCAGCCGTGACTTGGTGGAATTCCTGCAGCGGCGCGGCGTGGAAGAAGCCGAAAACGTCACGCAGGATGATGTCGAAGCATGGCGCAAATGGCTGATGAACCGCAAACACTGCTGGACAGGCCGACCCTTGGCGCCGCTCACGCGCCAAAGACATTTCGAAACCATCAAAATCCTATTCACCTACCTAATGGAACGCCGTGTCATACTGGCAGACCCTGCGTCGTGGCTGGAAATACCCAAAACAAACAAACCCCTGCCAACCAATATCCCAACGGAACAAGAACTGGAATCCATTTTAGCCCTGCCTGACACAAGCATCCCCACCGGTTTAAGAGACCGGGCCATACTGGAAGTGGCTTATGCCACAGGACTGCGCCGCGAAGAACTGGCAGACTTAGACATCTATGACGTGGACTTAAACGAAGGCATTGTACGCGTGCGTGACGGCAAAGGAGGAAAAGGCCGGACTGCGCCGCTCACCAAAAGCGCATGCATGTATCTGGCGCGGTACCTAAAAAAAGCCCGGCCGCTCTTAATGAACTACCTTGGCCTTGAGCGCGAAGGCGCCAAAGAAACCGCTTTATGGCTAAAATACACAGGCCAAAGACTGGACAAAGACCCGCTGGGCGCAATGGTAGGCCGATATGTGCGCCAGGTCAGGCCCGGTGCACGGCAATCCTGCCATACCATACGCCATGCATTTGCCACGCACATGATAAAAGGCGGCGCGCACATCCGCCTGGTGCAGGCTCTGCTTGGCCACAGCCACATATCATCCACTATGCGCTACACCCACCTCAAACCCATAGACCTAAAGGCGGCGCACAAAAAACACCACCCGCGGGAAAAGAAAAACCATGGGCAAAAAACCGATTCAGGCCAACCGACTTCATAATTAATTTTGATATAATAACAAGCAAGAAAAAAAACTATCCAAATATGCACAATCAGGATGACATGCACAAACAAAAACCCAAAAAACACAAATGGCTGGCATTGGCCGCGGCGCTGATAATAGCGGCCCCGGACGCAGGCCGTTGTTTTGCCCCGTTTATCTGCCCGGCTGTCCCGGCTTATGAAACCGGCATAAAAAGCCCTGTTTTAAACACATCAAACACCCCAATCAAGGATTTCCTCCGACGAGAATGGAATCGGATTAGGCGTAATTTATTGATGAATTACGCTTATGATTATGACCAGCAAGACAACATCGTGAGTAAAAACACTGAACATGGAAATTACGCTTACGATTATGATAAAACAAACCAGCTCACCTCCGTCAATTATCCTGAATTGCCAGACGAGCAATTCACTTATGACAAGGTGGGTAACCGTATTGAACATCTGCTTGAGCAGGCATCAACCGCAGCTGAATACAATTCAAACAATGAGTTGGAAATTTCCGGCGATGCGACATTTGAATATGATGACAACGGAAATATGGTTCAGAAGGTGGAGGGATCAACCACAACAGTCTACGTCTACGATGTAGACAACCGGCTCGTGCAAGTGACGGACAACAATGGATTAAATGTCACGTATTACTACGACCCATTCGGCCGGCGGCTGAGTAAAAATGTAAACGGAACAAAAACATTTTATTTATATTCGGAGGAAGGCCTTATTGCCGAGGCTGACGAAACCGGAACCATTACAAAGACTTACGGCTTCACGCCTGACAGCATTTGGGGAACTGATCCGGTATGGATGAAAACAAACGGCGAATATCATTTTTATTTAAATGATGACCTCGGTACGTCACAAAAAATGATAACATCAAATGGCGCAGTGACATGGTCGGCTCATGCCACGGCGTTTGGTAGAGCGTATGTTGATTCATCCAGCACAGTTGAAAACAATCTAAGATTCCCAGGGCAATTCTTCGATGAGGAGATACAAAAACACCAGAACTGGTACCGATATTATGATACAGAAAGCGGACGGTATACACAGGTTGATCCGATTGGTTTTGCTGGAAGTGACTGGAATATTTTTAGATATGCATTTAACAATCCGATTTTTATAATTGACCCACTTGGATTAGATACTTTTATTCAAAATCGTGAATTGAACCCCAAGAATCTTCATTTGCGGAAACCTGTTGAACATTTTGCTTCGCATACTTTTGTGTATACTACTAATGATGATGGGTCTCTTAAGCATACCTATAGTTGGGGAAATGATTATGATAAACAAAATAAAGGGATGTGGTTTAAAGATAGCCCAGAAGATGTAAGTGCTGCTCTTATTGCAATAAAACAGAGGCATGAATTTGAAGGGGCTCCATATTGCAAAAGACCTTTTTTGCCAGACAATTTTGGAGACAGAATTGGAGGTAAAGAACTTGATAAATTTGTTGAGAAAGCTTTTCAAATGAGGAAAAAAAATCCGAAACATAATTCACGACATGGTTGGCATCTTTTTAACAACTGTAAACATGAAGCAAAAAGACTCATCAATGATGCTAAATCATTGTTGGGTTCTCCTTAAAGGGGTTGCAAATGAAAAATATATTTAATTCAATTCCATTTTTGGTTACAGGGACAGTATTGTATATTCTTTATGTCTGGTTTTTTTGTTTGGGAGTGGGATTTGGGCGTTTTTTTGAAATAGACTGGCTTATATTTTCTAAACTTCTACTTTTCCTTTTTCCTGTATATATATGGCTTATTTATAAGAGTGAAAGTTTTTATTTTTCTGATTTATTTTTAATATTGTCGCCTGTTTTTTTATGGTTGTTAATATCAATTTTTATTTCAGGGAAGTCCGGAAGCAATTTTTATTTGATCGAGCCTGAGTTTGTTTTAGCCTTGTCAGGTATTTATTTATTGAAAAATCCTCTAATAAAGTTGTTTGGTTTTATTCCTGAGATTTGTGTTAAATTTGGACTTGTGTCTGTTCTTTGGATTTTAGTTGTTTTAGTTTTTAAATTTGTTCCAATACATCGTTCATAGCTGACTCTGAGTATATAGGGAACACTGGCAGGTAAGCAGTTATAAGAACCCAAATAGTGAATCACATTTAAACCGCGGCTGATCAAACGAAAACCTTGAAGCCTGCAAAAATTAACCGGTCAGGGACAACAACCACCAAACGCGAAGCGATGGTGGTTGTTTTGCTTTAATGCTTTTAAGTATTTCAGCCCTAAACCGGGGAAGGGGGGCCAGGCTGCGCCGGACTGCACCCCTGCCCCCCACGGTGAAAGGGAGAAGGCAAAACCAAGACCCGGAGCCAAAAATAAAAGCGCCTCCCAAAAACAAACCCCCGCAGAAAGTCGTGGGGGGAAGGGGTGCGTTGAGGACGGCGTTAAATAGCAGGCCGGCGAAAGCCGCCTACCTAATATGAAGTGCGCAGTAAAACAACACAACCCGCCAAAAACAAAACCACAGAACGCACAAACCTGAACCCAGGACTTCTGGGGGACACTGGCAGGTAAGCAGTTATAAGAACCCAAATAGTGAATCACATTTAAACCGCGGCTGATCAAACGAAAACCTTGAAGCCTGCAAAAAATTAACCGGTTAGGGACAACAACCACCAAACGCGAAGCGTTGGTGGTTGTTGTGCTTTAATGGTTTTGATTGTGATGCTGGCACAAACATATAAGATGCGGTAGTCACTGAATTAATGGAACAAAAAATAATGTTTTTAACCCGCGCCCAAAAGGGAGAGGGGGCTCAGCGCGGGCAGCCGGCCAGTGCCCTTTCCCCCCGCCGGATGAAACAATGCGGAAGCACGGAATGGCGAAGCACAAACAAAAATTTCCGGAACAACGAAACCAGGCCGCGGGTGGAGAGGGCACGTTTTGGCCGCTGCTAAATAGCAGGCGAAGCCTACCTAATCTGACTTGCGAAGTAAGACAGATTCCTGACACAAAAAACGTAACCATCTAAAAAGGGAAACAAAAAACCAGTTCATTTTACGGATTTTTAAAATTTTTCTTTTTTCCGCTTTCGCGGGTACGCAGCGTCGTTGCTGCGTGGAGGGGCGGCTCTTGTGGGCTTTAGGCTGTGAAACATCTGTCAGCGTGCTGAAAATAAAACAGCTGTTCATACGACACCTGGGGCCACAATAGGGAAACTTATATTACAACATATAGTATGGAACAACATATTGAAGATGCAGCCCACCTATGGGCCGGCCCGTGGAAGCGCAGCCGGAAGGGCCCGGGGCCCTGTAGGCAGGCAGTGCCGGGAGAGGGTAAGGCACTGCTGGTGCGCTGGAACGTAATAATAGCAGGGAAGCCAAAACGCGGCCGGGGGCGGGCCGCCAGGGGAAAACAAAACTTTGTGCTGACAACAGATTTAAAAACAATCAGCACACGACAAAGACGCGCGGCATTTGGCGGGCCACCAGTGCCGGTCGTTTGCCAAGAATTCATGGCGGATGGCCGGAGCTGGTGGGATCACTGGCGGCACTGTGGGGGCATCTTTAAAACGCTAACATAATCACAAAACATCTTTTTAAATGTGCATTAGATGACCCACCCTCAGCCGGACCAAAATGCAGTAGACTAAAAAACGCGCACCGGCCTGTTTTTGATCCATCCGCCCAAGACGACACAGTCCGGAGTTTTGGCGGGGCGTCAGCGGAAAACAAAACATACATGATAAATTGCTTCTAAAAAATGGAACAACCATTGCTCTATCAATAACCCAGCGGGCCGAAGGCCCGCGGTCGGAGCGGGGAAAACGGCGGGGGAAAGAAAAAC
>JANQER010000025.1 GCA_028278255.1 Elusimicrobiota bacterium
AGCGTCTGCACCGCCTCCGGCTCAAACAACCGTGCCGCAGTCCCCGAAACCAACGCCTCGGCAGACCGAGAAAAAGAAAAAGGACAAAAAAACCGTTCAAACTTTTGATGCCGCGAAAAGGCTGATCAAAATGCTCAAAAGCAAAGACTCTTATTTGCGGGCGCAGGCGGCCACAGCTTTGGGAGGGGTGGGCACACGCAGGCACATCAAGCCGCTTCGCAAACTTTTGAAAGACAAAAAAACATCCGTGCGCCATGCGGCCAAACGCGCTATCCGCAAAATCCAAAAACGATATCCCAGGCGGAAAAAAACAAAAAGCAAAAAACAAAAAACCATCATGTCACAATAATTTTATTTTCCCAACATGGACATTTCATTTCTTCATCCTGGTTTTTTATGGGCGCTTCCTTTGTCATTCGGGCCGGTTGTTATTCATTGGCTCACCAAAGCGCGTCCGCGCAGGTTTCCGTTCAGCTCTCTGCTGCTCATTCAAGCCTCTTCCCCGTCACATTTTTCCCGTGCACGCTTGAAAAATATTATACTCATGTTATTGCGTACCCTGATATTGGTGTGCTTGCTTTTGTTTTTTTCGCATCCCATCAAACACTGGCATTCTGCGCTTGGGGCCGGCACAGGCCTCACCACTGTGTTTGTGATTGACACGTCTTATTCTATGGGCCTGCGCCACACAGGTTTGTCCTCTTTGGACCGGGCGCTGTCCTCAGCTCAATTGTTTTTAAAAAATGCCGGGAAAAATGATAGGTTTGGGCTGGTTGTGTTCTCTGATCAAGTGGAACGTACGGTCAAACCGGTTCAAGATCTTTCCAAAATGCAAGACGTCATCAAAAACATTTCACTGACTTCTTCGCCCACGCGCGCGGTGCCGGCCATGGAATCAGCTTATCAAATGTTGATACAGGACACTGTCCATCAAAAAGCCATTATCCTTTTTTCTGATATGGCCAAAAATGCTTGGTCGGATTTGGCTTCTTATCAAGGGGACAAGCCTTTCCGTTCATTTGATCCCAAAGTCAAAGTCCTGTTGGCTGAAATGAATCCGACTTTGCTCAATGCCCAAATCACAGAAGCGCGTTTAATGCCTGTCACAGGAGCATTGACATTAAAAGGCCGTTTTCAAATACAGGCTTATGGCTTGTCCGGCCGCCAAGAAAGAGGGTGGGAAGTGGTCATGCGGGGACAAACTTTTGCACAAGGCACAGCTTTCCTGGACAGTGACACGCATGACACCTATTTTCATTCTCCGCTCAGCCGTTCCTGGCCTCAATGGGGGCTTGTGCAAATGTCTGCGGACAATCTGGCGTTGGACGATCAATGGTTTTTTCTGGTGCGTCAGCCGCCGTCTTATTCTGTATTGGTGGTCAATGGCGCGCCTGCT
>JANQER010000078.1 GCA_028278255.1 Elusimicrobiota bacterium
CAATGGCTTCCTTCTATTGAAAAAAGATTAGCGCAATTGTCCGGTCATGTGGACAGCCTGATCAATTATTTGATCAAACGTTACAATATTAAGGATGTCAGACAGAAAGCAGATGAAAAACCCGTTGTTCCTGAAAAGCCGTCTGTTACACCTCTTGTGACACAGCCGGCCTCAACGCCAGAAGCCGTGTCAAAAATTGAATATCCTCAGGCGGATGTGCCTGCGGTTCAGACGCAAGCGCCAGAGAGAACACATGCGGCGCAGCCGGAAAAATCATGGCTTGATGCCATTGACTGGGAAAAGTTCACAGGCATTAAGCTTTTTTCATGGATTGGCGGTTTGGCTCTATTTTTGGGGTCTTTGTTTTTTGTGAAGTATTCCATTGACCAGGGGTGGATCAGTCCGCTGGTACGTGTGAGTGTTGGCTTTCTGGCAGGCATTGGCGCTGTGGTCGGTGGATTGCGATTACAAAAAAACGGTTATTCAGTGACAGTGCAAACCTTGTGTGCAGCCGGCATTGCAGTGCTTTATGCGGATATTTTTGCGGCCAGTTCTTATTATCATTTCATCCCATCTGGCCTGGCTTTTTTATTAATGATTATGGTGACAGTCACAGCGTTTTTACTGGCTGTACGATTGGATTCCATTTATGTGGCATTTTTGGGGCTGATTGGCGGATTTTTAACGCCGCCTCTTTTGTCCACAGGCGTTGACCGGCCTTTTGCTCTGTTTTTATATATTGCTTTGCTTGACATAGGCACCATGGCCATTGCTTTGCGAAAAAAATGGACATTTCTGATCCCTTTCGCAGCGGCAGGTACAGTCATGATGCAAATTGGCTGGGCCCTCAAATTTTTTGTTGTGTCAAAAGCATTAACAGCGTGTGCGATTTTTTTGGTTTTCCCTGTGTTATTTTTGGCGATTCATCTGGTGGCTGTCAAGCAGGAGAAACAGGATGACCATACATTTAACCCGGCTTTTGCACTGCCCTTGATCTCTATGCTATTCGCTGGTTATATGATGAGTTTACGTGGGCTGTCCTCACAGCCAGGACTGGTTTTGTCGTTTTTGTTTCTTCTGGATGCATTGATTATGTTTGGCGCTGTTAAATTTGACAGAGCCCGCATTTTTCATTTTATCGCAGGCGTTCTTTCGTTTTTGATTTTGATGGTCTGGTCCGGCAGCGCCATGACATCGTCCAACCTATATACAGGATTGGCTTTCTTTTTAATCTTTGCTGTTTTGCATGCCGCCTTTCCTATTGTGCTTCAAAGATTAAGACCTTCCTCCTCACCGGTTCTGTGGGCCAATATTTATCCGCTTTTGATGATGATCCCCATGATGATTCCGATTCTGCGTGAGACAACCTCTTCCTATTTTATTTGGGTTTTTGTTTTTATCCTCAATGCTGTGCTGGTGGTCGGCGCATTTTTGGCTGGGGCTGTAGCCGTGATGTTTGGGGCATTGGGACTGACCTTGCTGGCTGTTTGTTTTTGGCTGTTCCATTTGCCGTCAGCAGCTGGTGTACCGGGATTCCTTATTATATTGGGCTTTTTTTCCTTGTGTTTCTTTGCAGTGGGCGCTTTTATGAAGAAATGGCAGAACAAATCATCTGTGTCATCACAAGACAAAGAAGAGTCTGGGGAAACCACACCATTTTGGCGTATTGATCCTGCCAGGATTTTTTCATTACAAGCCATTTCCGGGTTATTACCATTCCTGCTTTTAATCATGGCTGCAGGACATTTGTCTTTGCCAAACCCAGGCGCGGTTTTTGGTTTGGGCTTGGTTTTTATTGTTCTTTTGCTTGGACTTGTGCGTTATCAGAAAGCAGATGAAGTGGGTCTTGTGGCTTTGGCTGGTGCTTTTTTCCTTCAGCTGGCCTGGCATGGCAAGGCCTATGCAGGGGATAGTTTCTTGGTGGCTTCACCCTGGTATCACATTTATTTTATTGGATTCTGCGCATTCCCTTTTGTTTTCCAGCAGCACATGAAAGACCGGCTTTTGCCTTGGATCATGTCTGCTTTTTCAGGGCCATTGTTCTTTTATTTGATTTACAAAGCCATGACCATTTCAGTGGGCCAGTCTATGATTGGGTTTTTGCCAATGGGGTTTGCTGTGATTTATTTGGTGGGATTAAAAGAAGTGTCCAAATGGGCTTCTCTGCAAAACCCTTTGGGCAAAACACAGCTGGCTTTGTTCGGCGGCATGGCTTTGTTTTTTATCAGTTTAATTTTTCCATTGCAGTTTGACAAAGAATGGATCACTGTGGCTTGGGCTTTGGAAGGGATGGCTTTGATATGGCTTTTTCATCGGATTCCACACAATGGTTTGAAATACTGGGGTGCTGGACTGCTGGGGATTTCTTTTGTGCGCTTGGCTTTGAATCCGGCAGTTTTAGAATATCACGCACGGACCAGCATGCCTTTGCTCAATTGGTATGTGTACGCCTATGGTTTGTCTGTGGTGTGTTTGCTGGTGTCCGCGTGTTTGTGGAAAAAAACACAGGATACAAGTTTTGAGAAAAGCGCTCCTGGCATGATGAATGTGATGGCTGGGATTCTGGCGTTTTTGTTGATGAATATTGAGATTGCTGATTTTTTCAGTTCAGGCAGCACCCTCACTTTTCAATTCTCAGGAAATCTGGCACAAGACATGAGTTATTCCATTGGCTGGGGCTTATTTGCTTTTGCACTTCTGATTATTGGCATCCGGGCTCAAAACAAGCCGGCCCGGCTGGCCAGCCTGGCGCTTTTGGTGGTCACCATGGGCAAAGTGTTTTTTCATGATTTGTGGCGTTTGGGTCAGCTGTACCGGGTGGGTTCTTTTATTGGACTGGCCGGTGTTTTGATCCTGGTGTCTTTCTTATACCAAAAATATATTGCAAAAGATTAAAATTATCGTAGGAGCGGGGCTTGCCCTTGCCCTGTCAGATGAAATTGAAAATTTTGTGGAGGTCCTTTATGTCTAAAAAAATATTTATATATCTGTTTTTTTATATTGGTCTGCCTGGTCTGTGTGCAGGCGCTGTGCCGTCCGCTTGGGAATATTTTCAGACTTTTGAATCCAAAGACAAAGGCCTTGTGTGTGTGCGTTTGTCTGACAAGCTTTTGGATAAAGCGCATTTTTCTCTGAAAGACCTGAGATTGTTTGATTCTTCTGGGCAGGAAACCCCTTATGTGATTGAATGGCCACAAAAGCAGGCGCAGGCATGGTTGCAGGCAAAGATAAAAAATAGTGCCCTTCAAAAAAACAAAACCATTGTGTCCGTTGGAATAAAAAGCACCCGGGCTTATGATGCGATTGAACTGCAAACACCTGCCCGTGCGTTTATCAAATCAGTGACAGTGTCAGGATCTTCTGACAACAAGACATGGCGGGTTTTGGCGAAAAATGCGCCTGTGTTTCATCAGGCCAATGGCGCGGGCAGCCAGCGCATTGAGATCACGCCCAGCCAATATCCTTTATTGAGAATAGTCATTGATGATCAAAATGCCCCGCCTGTTCCGGTGACTGGGATTCAAGTGCACTTGGTTTCGAGCTCTTATGCGCTGGTTGAAAAACAGACGCTTGAGTGGAAGGCGCAGGAAGTGGGTATGGAGACAACGCATCTGGACATACAATTATTGAATCGCCATGTTTTTGTTCAGGATGTGCTGCTCACAGTCAACACGCCTTTGTACAAACGCCGGGTACAAGTATTTGTGCCTCAAGTGCATGGAAATGAAACAGTGCGACAAAAGATAGTAGAGAGCGCGGTTTATCGTGTGCCCGCTGAAGAGGGGAAGTCTCATGAATGGAATCAGGTGGATATTGAACAGCGTTTGAGGTCCAATAGATTTTATTTGACCCTGCACAATCAGGACAGTCCGCCATTGGCGCTTGAGCAAATCAAGGTGCGCACAGTGCCTGTATTTCTGGCTTTTTATGCACAACAAGAGCAGTATGCTCTGGCTTTTGGAAACCCAGTGGCTGAAGCGCCTGTTTATGATTTGAAAAAAACCAAAATAAAAGCAGGACAAAAAAACACAACGCCTCTGAAAGCAGGGCCTGTTCAAAAAAATCTCTTGTTCAAAAAACCAAAAATTCTCCCTGCGGTTCAAGAGGTGGGAGGCGTCATTCAAACAGAGGATTGGACGTATGCGTCGCCGGTGAAATTGGGGGAAGGGGATGTACATGAGCTGGAACTCACGCCCTTTGTTTTGGCGCATGCCCGGCCTTTGTTGCAGGATTTGCGTTTAATCGCAGACAACCGGCAGGTCCCCTATTTATTGGAGAGGCTCCCTTATAAACGCCGCATGTCTTTAAACGCTGTGCCAATGCATGTGAAAAACAAACCGTCATTGAGCCGGTGGACACTGACGCTCCCGTATGATCACATGCCTGTCAAATCTTTGACAGCCAAAGGGCCTGATGCTTTGTTCCAGAGACAAATACACGTTTATGAAGAGGTAAAAGATAGCCGGGGACAAAAACATCGAAGCGCATTGGGCTCAGCCCAGTGGCGTTCAGCAGCCATGAAATCCGGCACGCATGAAAGAGTGTACCAGGTGTCTTTGGTGCGTTCGCCTGTGACACGCACCCTTTATTTGGAAACAGATCATGGGGACAATCAAGCCATTGAATTCACAGATTTTCAAATCACTTATCCTGTTGTCAGGCTGGTGTTTAAAACAAGTCAGCCGCATGTTTTTTTATGTTATGGCAATCCCAAAGCCAGTCAGCCGCAGTATGATATAGCCCTGGCTGCCCAGTCCTTGCTGTCAGCGGAAAAATCAATGGCCGTTCTTCAAGCAGAGGAAGAAGTCAAAACTTCTTCCTGGTGGACATTTGCAGAACCTTCCAAAGCCATGCGCGCTGTGTTTTGGGTTGTGATGATCCTGGTTGTGCTGGGCCTATTGTTCGTCATTGCCAAACTTTTGCCGGAGACAAAATGAAACTGATTGATTATCATGTACATTGTGCGGCTTTGCCTACCCGGGAAAATAGGTGTTATATCCCGCAAAAGATGCTGGATGGGTTTCTTTTTCAACGGGTGCTCAAACAGATGAACATGCCTATGCATGATCCGGAAAAGGCCAACCAGATCTATATTGAAAAGCTGGCAGCACTGGTGCGCGCCTCGCGGTTTGTGGAAAAAGCAGTGCTCTTGGCCATGGATGGGGTGTATGATGCCGCCGGGCGATTGGACCTCAGCCACACCAATTTTTTTGTCACAAATCAATATGTGTTGGATGTCTGCAAACAATATCCGGATTGTTTTTTACCGGGGGTTTCCATCAACCCTCAACGCCGGGACGCTTTGGAGGAGCTGGCCAGATGCGCGGAACAAGGCGCTTTTTTGGTAAAATGGCTTCCGAATTCACAGGAATTTTCTCCGGACAATCCCAAATGGCTTTCTTTTTACCGGGCGCTTGTTCAATACAAAATACCGTTGTTGTCTCATGTGGGATATGAGTTCAGTCTCAAGGGCAAGGATCAGCGTGTGGGTGATTTGGAGCGGCTGCGTCTGCCTTTGGATGAAGGGGTGGTGGTGATTGGCGCGCATGGCGCCAGCCATGGTTTGTTTTTGTATGAGAAACAGTGGGACACGTTTTTGGCTTTTATAGACAAATACCCGCATTTTTATTCGGATGTATCAGCCTTGAGCCTGCCCAACAGGGTGAACATGCTGATCAGGATCAGAAGGCATCCAGAAGTGCACAACCGATTGGTTTTTGGCACAGACTATCCGTTGTCTTGTTTTGCTTATCCGCCTCTGCTGCTGGGAAATGTGCCGGCTTATTGGCGGCTGCGGAAAATAAAAAACATTTTTGACAGACAATACACCTTGCTTCAGGAAATGGGCATTGTTGTCAAAGGCAGCCTGAAATCATAGGGGACGGAGCATCCTAATTGCTTTTTTGGTTTGCCAATTCAAATATTATAGGATTTGTTTATGCCACGAGAAGCCAGACTTGACGCACCCGGATTAATGCATCACATCATTGCCCGCGGAATAAAACGTGAGAAGATATTTCTTTCTAAAAATGATTATGACGATTTCCTGACTCGCGTGGAATTTGCTCTAAAAAAAAGCCCCAATGAAATATTGGCGTGGGCTTTAATGCCCAATCATTTTCATATGCTTGTTCGTTCTGGAAGTGGTGGGATAATTACTTTTATGCGACGATTAATGTCCGGATATGCGGGCCCTTTCAATAAAAGACATAAAAGAGTGGGCTATTTATTTCAGAACCGTTATAAATCAATTATATGTGATGAAGAAAGATATTTGTTAGAATTGGCCAGATATATACATTTAAATCCATTAAGGGCAAAAATAGTGGCAAATCTTGAAGAGTTAAAAAGATATCCATACAGTGGGCATGGCATATTAATGGGTTTCAGAACCTGCCAATGGCAAAACACACGAGAAATACTTGATTATTTCGGAGACACAGAGAAGAAAGCCAGAAAAGCATACGAAGGTTATATTTTTGATGGCATTAAAGAAGGAAGGCGTGAGGATTTAATAGGGGGCGGACTAAAAAGAAGTTTGGGGATTTGCAAAGATGAGACGCT
>JANQER010000119.1 GCA_028278255.1 Elusimicrobiota bacterium
TTTAGCCATAAGACTATTAACTGATCTTTCTGTTGTCACGTCAAACACATTGGCTTCCCAAGAGCAAGTCTCTAAAATAGGATTTTCCAATAAACAAGAAATAATTGAGACTCATCTTGGGTTTGATTTCCTATTTAATTTATATCAAAAAACGCCCGGCTTGGTCTTGGACAAATTAAAGGCTATTCTGGAATTCGCCTGGGAATGTTTGAAACATCAAAACATCAAGGGTTTGATATTTGCATACGACGAAGCTCAAAACTTATCCGATCAGGCGGCCGGCAAGCAATATCCTCTGGGTGTATTGCTTGATACGTTTCAATCGATTCAAAAAAAGGACATTCCCTTTATGCTGGTACTGACCGGACTCCCGACGCTTTTCCCTAATTTAGTCGATTCCCGGACTTTTGCCGAGAGAATGTTCCGGGTGGTGTTCCTCAAAAAACTGAATGTGCAGGACAGCAGAGACGCGATCGTTAAACCAATCAACAGCAACAAATGTCCTGTCAAATTTACCGATGAATCCATAGACTTAATCGTGAAACATTCGGGAGGATATCCTTATTTTATACAATTCTTTTGCCGTGAGGCTTACGATACATTTCTGCCCAAAGTCGCAGCAGGAGAAACACCCTCTGTTCCCTTAGACGAAATCACAAGAAAATTGGACACGGATTTTTTTGCAGGCAGATGGGCAAGAGCCACTGACCGTCAAAGAGAATTGCTCCTTTTGATTTCTCAATTAAACAATTCAGAAGAGGAATTTTCAGTCCAGGATATTGTCGAACTTTCAGAAAAAGACACGCAAAAGCCTTTCAGCAGCAGCCATGTCAATCAAATGCTTAATTCATTAAGTGCGGCGGGATTAATTTATAAAAATAGGTTTGGAAAATATTCTTTTGCCGTACCGCTTCTAAGCCGGTTTATTTTAAGGCAGTATGATATCATCAAACGATCCGTCAAACGCTCACCCGAATAATCCGGCAGGCTGTCTGGATTCGACACAGGATTTCATTATGTCCAACACAATCACTTCTGATTTTTTGATTATTGGCAGCGGCATTGCCGGGTTGTCTCTGGCGCTGAAAGCCGCTGAATTCGGCCGGGTGTGTTTGGTGACCAAAAGACATTTGCAGGATTCCGCCACTGACAATGCCCAGGGCGGGCTGGCTGTGGTGGTGTCTGAGGCGGATTCTTTTGAAGACCATATCCAGGACACCCTGAATGCCGGCGGCGGGTTGTGCCATGAAGATGTGGTGCGCCAAGTGGTGACGCAAGCGCCTGAGAGGCTGGAGGATTTGATCAAATGGGGGATTCGGTTTTCCGAAGATAAATCGAAAAATTCCAAAAGTTCCCAGAATTTTTTATTGGGACTAGAAGGCGGCCATTCCCAGCGCCGGATTTTGCATGTGGGAGATTATACAGGGCATGCCATTGAGCAGGTTCTGGCGGAACGCGCACAAGCACATGCGAATATTCATATCTTTGAATATCATTTTGCCATTGATTTGATTACAAAATCACGTGTCTTAAAAAAATCCGGCGTTGATGTTTGTGCCGGAGCATATGTGTTGAATGTGGAGACCGGGGAGATTTTGACTTTTTTGGCCAAAGCCACAGCGCTTTGTGCGGGCGGGGCCGGGAAAGTTTATTTGTATACGTCCAATCCTGATGTCTCCACCGGGGACGGCATGGCCATGGCTTACAGAGCCGGGGCGCAGCTCGCGAATATGGAATTTGTACAGTTTCATCCGACTTGTTTGTTCCATCCCAAGGCTAAAAACTTTTTGATTTCCGAGGCATTGCGCGGTGAAGGCGCTGTGCTTAAAAACAAAGAAGGAAAACAGTTTGCCAAAAAATATGACGCGCGCGGGGAATTGGCGCCGCGGGATATTGTGGCGCGTGCCATTGATTCTGAATTAAAGCGCACGGGAGATGAGTGCGTGTTTCTGGACATCACGCACAAGGGCGCGGGTTTTATCAAGCGCCGGTTTCCGCGTATTTATGAGAAATGTCTGACATTTAATATTGATATCACGTCACAACCTATTCCTGTGGTGCCGGCGGCGCATTATTTTTGCGGGGGCGTTTTGACAGATGCCCGGGGAAACACCAGCCTGGCGCGTTTGTCGGCTGTGGGAGAAACTGCGTGCACAGGCCTTCATGGCGCCAACCGGCTGGCCTCGAATTCTTTGCCTGAAGCATTGGTGTTTGCGCATGAAACAGCTGAATTCTGGAAGACCGTTCAAGACGTTGATTTGCCTCTTAAACCAGAGGATGTGCGGGCTTGGGACCCGGGTTCAGCGCGTGACCCGGATGAGCAGGTGGTGATTTCTCAAGTGTGGGAGGAAATCCGGCGGTTTATGTGGAATTATGTGGGGATTGCGCGGACCACCAAGAGACTGGAACGGGCCAAGCGCAGGATTGAGCTTTTGCAGAATGAAATTCAAGAACAGTATTGGGATTTTTATATCACGCCTGATCTGCTGGAACTGCGCAATATTGCGGTGGCGGCTGAACAAGTGATTAACAGCGCCTTGATGCGCAAGGAATCACGCTGCCTGCATTCCAACCTGGATTTCCCTGAAACAGATGATGTTCATTGGAAGAAAGATACTATTATTTAATTATTCTGGACTGTTCTCTAAAAAAAGAGGCTATGCTGTTTTTTTCTGTTTTGCCTTGGGCTGCACTTCTCACAAGTGTTTCAAATGATTTTTCATTCGCCTGGAGTTCAATTCCATTTATAAGAAGAAAGACAATGGCTGTGGCGCTTCCTGTGCGCTTGTTGCCGTCAATGAATGGATGCCCTTGAACGATATGATACAAATAGGCCGCGGCCATTTCAAACAGGTCAGTATGGAAATATTGGCCGCCAAATCCAGCAGTGGGCATGGATAAAGCTGATTGGAGTATCCCTTTGTCACGGAGGCCGGGACTTCCCCCATACCGTTGAATTTGGTCCTGATGAATTTCTAAGACCTCATCAAATTCTAGAAAAATCGGATCCATATTAATCAGCCAGTTTCTTCAGCATTCGGCCATATTGTTCATTGGTTTTGGCAAGAGCTGCTTCAAGAAGTTTTTTTCTCTTGGGACTATGGAGAGGCGACACAACAAGAACATTGCCATCTGTTGTGATATTAAGAGGTGTGTCGTCTTGAATATTGAGCAATTCCATGACACTGCGTTCAATCACAAGAGCCATGCTGTTGCCATGTCGCGTCAGTTTTTTGACCATCTGAGCCTCCTCCGAAGGGATATCTATTGTTAGTACATTGTATATCCTAAACAAAAAAATATCAAGGGGGCTTTTTCTTGAACGACAAAATTATCCTGAATATTGTAAAATTATTGGCCTATGAACACTGATATGATTCGTATTCGCGGGGCGCGCGAACATAATTTGAAAAACATCAGCTTGGATATCCCACGCAATCAATTGGCGGTGATCACGGGGTTGTCCGGGTCCGGCAAGAGCTCTTTGGCGTTTAATACGATTTATGCCGAAGGGCAAAGACGTTACGTGGAGAGCTTGTCTGCTTATGCGCGCCAGTTTTTGGAGTTGATGGACAAGCCGGATGTGGATTTGATTGAGGGGCTGTCCCCGGCCATTGCCATTGAACAACGCACGCCGTCGCATAACCCCCGGTCCACGGTGGGAACAGTGACTGAGATTTATGATTATCTCAGGCTTCTTTATGCACGGGTGGGAACACCGCATTGCCCCCAATGCCGCCGCACCATTAAACCGCAGTCAGCCAGCCAAATCGTGACGGATATTCTCACGCAATACGCCGGGCAAAATATTCAGATTCTGTCCCCTTTGGTTCAGGGCCGGACAGGCACTTACGAAGAGCTTTTTTCACGTTTAAAGAAAATGGGGTACAGCCGGGTAAGGGTGGACCAGAAGATCCATGAGCTGGACAAGAAAATCCCTTTGGACCGGTACAAAAAACATACCATTGAAGTGTTGATTGACAGGCTGCATGTGGCCGGAGATTCCCGCGAACGCGTGTCTGATTCCATTGAAACAGCTTTAAAGGAATCCCATGGACTTGTGTTGGTGCAAAGCATTTCGCAAAGCACGCAAACCAAAAACATATCTAAAAATAAACACAAATATAATGAGACCCTTTATTCAGAGCATTTGTCCTGCCCGCATTGCACGTTGAGTCTGCCTGATATTGAACCCAGACTTTTTTCATTCAACAGCCCGTACGGGGCTTGCCCGAAATGCGACGGTCTTGGGGTAAAGCTGGATGTGGCTGAAGAATTGGTGGTGACTGATTCTTCTTTGACCCTGGCCCAGGGCGCGCTCAGCGCTTGGTCTGATCCAGTGACCACACGTACCAATCGGTGGAAACAATCCTGGTCAGGTTACTACAATGAAATTTTGCAAGGGGTTTGCAAACGGCATAAAATCCCTATGCATGTGCCTTGGCATAAATTGCCTAAGACATTCAGAGACATGGTGCTGTATGGCGGCGTTAAACATAAATCACCATGGGCCTCTAAGGAAAAGGAGTTTGAGGGCGTGATTGGGAATTTGGAGCGGCGGTATAAGGAGTCTGAATCTGATTTTGTGAAGGAAGAAATTCAGTCCAGATTTATGCAAAGCCGCTTATGTCCGGCCTGCCGGGGCGCGCGCTTGAAGCCTGAAGCTTTGTCAGTGTTGATCGCAGAAAAATCCATTGTGGAGATCACACAATTGAGCGTGTTGGATGCGCAAATATTTTTTAAACATATTCAGCTTGATGAGAAATCCAAGTTTGTGGCCAAACAAGTGCTAAAGGAAATTCAATCCCGTTTGAATTTTTTGGTGGACGTGGGCTTGGATTACGTGACCTTGGACCGGGCTTCAGGCACTTTGGCCGGCGGGGAAGCACAGCGGATTTATTTGGCCACGCAAATTGGGTCCGGTTTGGTGGGGGTATTGTATGTGCTGGATGAACCCACCATCGGCCTGCACCCCAGAGACAACAGCCGGCTTTTGACCACATTGAAACGACTGCGTGATATTGGCAATACACTTGTGGTGGTGGAGCATGATGAGGAAACCATTGAAGCAGCAGATTGGGTGATTGATTTGGGGCCTGGCGCAGGCGTGCATGGCGGTGATATTATGCATGCCGGGCCTGTGCCAAAATTATTGTCCTGTCAAAAATCCATGACAGCGGCTTATTTGCGCAAGGACAAGCAGATTGAAACACCTAAAAGCCGCCGAAAGCCAGGCAGGTGTTCTCTTGACATCAAAGGCGCTGCGCAATTTAATTTAAAAAACATTGATGTGAAAATTCCTTTGGGCTTGTTCGTGGCTGTCACAGGCGTGTCAGGTTCCGGGAAATCCACGCTTGTTCATGAAGTGCTTTATAAGAGTTTGGCGCAGCATTTGAACCACGCCAAAAACGAACCAGGCAAGCATAAAGCCGTACGCGGCATTGAGCATATTGATAAAGTGGTGGTGGTGGATCAGTCCCCCATTGGCCGGACGCCGCGGTCAAACCCAGCCACTTACACAGGGTGTTTCAGCACCATACGCGATCTTTTTGCGCAATTGCCGGAAGCCAGGCGGCGCGGGTATAAACCAGGCCGGTTTTCATTTAATGTCAAAGGCGGCCGATGCGAAAATTGCCAGGGAGACGGAACATTAAAAATCTCCATGCAATTTTTGCCGGATGTTTATGTCAAGTGCGATGTGTGCCATGGGAAGCGGTTTAATCAGGACACCCTGGAGATTAAATACAAAGGGAAATCCATTGCAGATATTCTGGAAATGCCGGCTGAAGAAGCCGCTCATTTTTTTGAGAATATTCCCACAGTCTCACGCACTTTAAGGACCCTGGTTGATGTGGGCATGGGTTATGCAGCCATTGGTCAGCCTGCCACCACTTTGTCCGGCGGAGAAGCCCAGCGCGTAAAACTGTCCACTGAATTGTCCCGCAGAGCCACAGGCAAAACTTTGTATATTTTGGATGAACCCACCACAGGGCTTCATTATGCGGATGTGGATAAACTTTTGGCTGTTCTGCACAGGCTGGTGGAAAACAACAACACTGTTTTGATTATTGAGCATAATTTGGATGTGATTAAAACCGCTGACTGGATTTTGGATTTGGGCCCTGAAGGCGGCCATGCCGGCGGAGAGCTCATTGCCCAAGGCACACCTGAAACAGTAGCGCAAAATGAGAAATCATACACCGGACAGTATCTGAAAAATACAAAACTCGCTTAGCTCTTTGCCCCTGTGTAAATTTTTTCTTTTTTACTTGACAAGTTTTGGCAGATGAATTAACATATCAACATCTTGGGAATAAACTGAATAGACTGCCCCTTACCAACGCCAAAAATCATGAATTTAGTCTGGTAAGGGGTACTTTTATGTGAATTTGTTGTAAAAGATAGCAATTAATAGCATTAAAAAACATATTAAGATAATCCACAGGAGTTATCCACAGATGTGGATAAAATTGTGAATAACTGGAGATTAATATGCAAGCAACTGCCTCTGCAGAAGAATTATGGAATGAAGTTTTGGTCAGAATAAAGCCTGATTATAAGGAAGAAACCTTTAATCTGTGGATTAAACCATTGAAAGCGGTTAAATGGGAGGATTCCCTTTTAACCATTCAAGTCCCTAACCGCTTTTTTTCTGATTGGATCAAAAAAAACAGCCAAGCCTCTATTGAGAATATTTTGGGGGAGCTCACCGGGGCTGAAGCCGCTATTCATTTTGATGCGGCGCAGGCAATTGAACCTATATTAAGAAAGGAAGAGGTGCATTCAGATCCTTTGCCTATTACCAAGCCTGAAAATCAGTTTACAGAAGAGCAATTTAATCCCAAATATACTTTTAGTACATTTGTTGTGGGGCCTTCCAACCGGTTTGCTCAAGCTGCGGCAGAAGCTGTGGCCAAGGATCCAGGGCGGGCGTATAATCCTCTTTTTATTTATGGCGGCGTGGGCCTGGGGAAAACACATATTTTGCATGCCATTGGGCATCATATCCGTCAAACACGACAAGGCGCCAGGGTGCTGTACGTCACTTCTGAAAGGTTTATCAATGAGTTCATTGATGCTTTGCGTTTTGAGAAGATGAAAGATTTTCGGGCCAAATACCGGAGCTTGGATTGTTTGTTGATCGATGACATCCAATCCCTGGTGGGCAAAGAAAATTCACAGGAAGAGTTCTTTTATACCTTTAATACGCTTTATGACACGCGCAAGCAAATCATTATTTCTTCTGACAGAACCCCGACTGAGACCCGCGTGGGTGACCGTTTGATTTCGCGGTTTGAGTGGGGCGTGGTGGCTGATATTCAGGCCCCGGACCTTGAAACACGTATTGCCATATTGCGCAAAAAAGCCGCGGCAGAGAGCATTTTTGTGCCGGATGATGTGATTTTGTTTATTGCCAGCCAAATTCGTTCCAATATTCGTGAATTGGAAGGCAGCTTGATCCGCATTGTGGCTTTTTCTTCTTTAACAGGGACGCCGCTGACTGTGGATGCGGCACGGGAAACATTGAAAGATATTATCACTGTTTCCGAACATGCCCGCCCCATACAGATCAGTGATATTCAAGATGTGGTGGCCCAGCATTTTAATTTGGATATTAAGGATATGCGTTCCAAGAGACGCACGGATGCCATTGCTTTTCCCCGGCAGATTGCCATGTACCTGTCCCGCACATTGACAGAGTATTCCACAACAGAAATAGGTGAGAATTTCGGAGGGAAAGACCACACCACTGTGATGCATGCCTGCAATAAAATCAAATCCAAGATGACCTCTGACCCGTATTTTCTGGCGCTGGTGAACAAAATTATCCAGCAGGTGAAAACCTGCGTGACAGTGGACGGGTATAAAAATAAATAAAATCCTAAATTCTAAACTCTAAATCATAACCCGGATAAACCGGAAATGAAATACTCATTTAGCATTGCAAATTTAGCAGTTAGCATTGTCAACCTTCTTTTGAATTTGCCTCATGCCATTTTGTTTAGAATTTAGGATTTTGGGTTTAGGATTTTTTATACGGTATAACCCTGCGGATAAGTTCTGAATAAGTTCTTTTTTTGGTGGATAGCGGTCATCACTCTGGATAACCTGAATAACTTTTTTTGTTTACCCACAAGTTATCCAGGGGTGGTCAATGCGGGAAAATCATTGTACAACAATGGCTTTTCCTTTTTTTGAAAAAGTTATACCATTTATCCAGATCCCTACTACTGCAACTACTATTTTTTAAATAAGGGGTTTTTAGAAGTACTGTGAGTGAATAAGTTTTGACATTTATTTTCAGGAGGCAAAAAACATTTATGGAAGTTCATTGCTTAAGAGAAGATCTTTTTAAAGGTGTACAATTGGTACAGAATGCCATTTCACAGCGGAACACTTTGCCTGTTCTTTCTAATATATTGGTGGAGTCAAACGGTGATGGTTTGCGTTTGTCTTCAACAGATTTGGAGGTGGGCATTCGATGTCATATTAAAGCAGATATTAAAAACAGCGGGGCAACCACCACACCTGCGCGTACTCTGAGTGAATTTCTGCGCACCCTGGAAGACGGCCGGGACATTCATTTGAAAGTGGATGAGAATCAAAGAATGGAAATAAGGTCGGGCAAAGACAAGTGTGTGCTGGTGGGGCTGCCCAAAGAGGATTATCCTGTGCTGCCGGAGTTTAGCGAGGAACGGTCGTTGTCTATGAATCAGGGTGTGTTGCGGGATATGATTCGTAAGACAAGTTTTGCTGTGTCTACGGATGAAACACGTTATGTATTGAATGGCGTGAATTTTATTGTGCAGAAAGGCAAGTTGACCTTGGTGTCCACAGATGGCAGACGTTTGGCTTATATTCAACGAGACACCAGTGATAAGAAAACGAACCTGAATGCGATTATCCCGACAAAAGCAGTGAGTGAATTGGCGCGCGTGCTCGGGTCTGATGACAAGGGAAATGAGGTGGATATTGGTTTTACGGATAATCAGGTGACTTTTAAACATAAGAAAACCGTGATTTTGTCGCGGCTGATTGAAGGTCATTTTCCGAATTTTGATCAGGTGATACCGAAGTCTCATGACACAGAAGTGAAGTTTAATACTAAGAAACTAATGTCTGCCACACAAAGAGCCGCTGTAGGGACTTTGGAACGCGGCGGGTCTGTGCGTTATCATTTGGCTGAAGGGAAATTGCAGATTTCAGCGTCTGCACAGGGCCGCGTGGAAGTGGAGTCTGAATTGGAAGCGGATTATCATGGGGATCCTTTTACCATTGCATTTAATCCGTCTTATTTGATTGATGTACTGCGTGTGCTTGAATCTGATGAGCTTATTTTGGAATTGTCCACGCCGCTGAATCCGGGCGTGATTCGTCCTCTGGGGGATGACAATTATAAATATGTGATTATGCCCATGCAGGTGTCATGATCCGGATAAACCGGAAATGCAAATTTTAAATTGAAAATTTTCAAATAGCCTTTTTATTGTAATAAGGAGAACTTATAAGCGGTCTAAAATGGAGAGTATTTTATTTTGCGACGCAAGTGAAATGATGTGCCCAGTGTGTGATTCGTCCATATAAAGATCCCAATCCGCATGCTTTATGTTTTGTGATAATTGCTTTAAATGCGGGTAATATGTCTGCCATTTTATTCCGAAAAAGCATTTCTTGTCATATTGGTTAATCATCTGAAGCTGGCTTCGTCCCTTTCCAAAAGATCCCATTATATAGAGTTCAAGATAATTGCACATCTGATACAGTTCCGGCAATGTTTGTTCGTAATCTCCCCAATCACCAGGCGCGTTTGATCTTAAATAAATGGGGTAGGAACCTGCCACAGGGAAACTGTGCTGAATTCTCTCGTCAATGGCTGCGTAAAGGGTTGTTGTCCATCCGCCGCCGGAAATGCCAACCATTGATATGTTTTTATACTGATCATGGGAACTGATATGGTTTAGAAAACATAATACTGGCTCAAAGAAATATTTAAGGCGGTGTCCTTTTTGAGGAGAGAGAAATTTCATTTGATCATGATTGGTTAATTTGATTTGACCTAAATGCGGGATATCAATATCTGGCTGGTTATTGATTCCAAACAGCGGCATTGAAAAGCCGGCCACAGAATAACCCTTGGCCAGGAGTTTTTTGATGAATTTGTGGCTGTCAATGATGTCGCCTTTATGCCCTTGATGGAAAAGAACCAGCTTGTTGTTTGTTTTTTGTGGGATGAAATGATAAATGTTTGATTCTAAATCGAAATCCATCTTAACCCGTATGAGATCAATTCTTTTTAATAATTCATGTGAGTCATAGAAAGATTTGTATCGCTTATCATAAAATTTTTTGTTGACCAGTGAAGGCAATAAGTGTGTCGGCAGATCAGAAGATCCCCAAAGAAAGTGAATGAGTTTTTTTCTTTTTTGAATAATATCAGCAGACGATTGGATTGAAATAAGTCGTTTGACATCAGTGGCAAGATAGTCTTTGTCAATTGTGTGGAATTTGGGCTGCGCCTGTATTTCAGTGATGATGTTTGTTAACTTATGGGTTTCCTGCCTGATTGTCTGTGAAATGTTCTCATGCCCTTGTATCTGTCCGATTTTGTAAGCCACTATTGATGAGAGTGCGATCAGTAGTGAGCTGATTATGAACGTGGATAAGAGAGGGGATATTTTAGTTGATAACTGTGTGTTCATTTAATTCCAATGTTCATTCATCACAATTTTGTCCATGGGCAAACGGTTCTTTTCCTTCGGTGAAGGGTCAGTGGGATAGCCAATAGGCAGTAGTTCCACCACGCGGACAGAATCCGGGATTTGCAGGATCTTTTTCACTTTATCTTCATAAAATGCGCCGATCCAGCAGGTGCCCAATCCCTCTGCCACGGCGCATAATGTGATGTGGTCAATGGCAATGGCCAAATCAATGGGATAGCACAATTGGCCGCATGTCATTTGGTGATTGTCTGTGTCAGCACAGCAAACCAGCACCACTGGCGCTTCACCCACAAATTTTTGGCCTTTGGCTGCTTCCATGAGTTTGTTTTTGGTGTTTTCATCACGCACCACAATAAACCGCCATTCCTGCAGGTTTTTGGCAGAAGGCGCCATGCGCGCGGCTTCCAAAAGGCGCATGAGAACATCGTTCGTTACGTCTTTTTTTTGGTATGACCTCACACTTTTACGCAGTTTAATGAGTTCATAGATGTTCATGTTTTTTCCTTTTTCACATGCAGAGCATGTAGACATGCACATGTTCTACGGGGCAGTTGCGAAATAGCCTATTGAGGCCCTCACCCTTCACTTCGTGAAGCCCTCTCCCGTCGGAGACAGGAGAGGGGGTTTGAAGGAAAAAAGCATTTCGCAACAGTCCCTCTACATGTGATATTTTTGTGTTTCTGTTTCTTTACTCTCCAATAATGGCAGCGGTGATCAGGCCTTTTAAGGGGACCTGGATCAGGGCGGAAATGGTCCAATACACCACAACACCGCAGGCCACAGTCATGAACATATGTGTGGCAAACATGCCTGGCAATATGCCAAGAGCCCAAACCCCTAACCCGTACGCAAGGCCCTTGATGAGTTTTTTGCTGATAGGCAGGCCTTTATGGATCCAGGCATAGATCAAAACAAATATAGCATTGAGAACGATGGCGCCGATATAGAACATGACACCAGGCGCTTCCATTGATTTCCAGACGTTTGTGGGTTCTAGTTTGTACACCCAGTTGAAAAGCCATCCGCACGTTAATCCGCCAATAACCGCATCAAAGACTGTGACAGCCAGCGTTGCGATGAGTATTTTTTTGATGTTCATCTTAACCTCCAGGATTCTTAATCATATGCTTGATGAATCTGAGCCGGATAAACTGGAATGGCAGATTCAAAATAGTAATTATATTATATTTTTTTTGGGCAAATTTGTGAGGATAAAGGAAACATTTTTTGCATCTGATGTGTTCATCATTAGAATCTCTGGGGAGTCATCTTTATTTGTTGGCTTGATAATGGATAAAATTGCTTATGAATTTATTTGTATGAATAACAATTATTGTGATTTATGAACGGATTTTAATATAATGCCCTTTTGGCATTTATTCAAGACCGCATGATGTGTGACATTTAAAAAGTCAGGACACAATGTGAATATTTTTTATATGCGCCTTATTGTTTTGTTGAGCGTGTTTGGGTTTTTGTTTTCGCCATGGCCGGCCATGGCTTTCCCGGACTGCTCTGAGGATGACTGGATATTGTCCGGGAATTCTTATTCCCCGATGCTGGTCAAAAGGAAATGCGAGAAACTGTTTACGCTTGAGAGCCTGGGTATTACATTTGAGGATGTGCCTGGGTGTGACACTTATTGGTCATTTGAGGTGCCTATATGGACATTGCTGGATATTCATAGCTGTTCATCAGTTGATATTTGGCCGGACAGCGGGGATCCCATGGTTCAGACAACCTATCCCATTATTGAAAGCAAAAAAGTGAATGGCGGGATATTGGAGCTTGAGGATGTGGACACCAGCGAGTACGGGGAATTGGAAGTGGATTTTAAAGGGTATTCAGCTTTTCGCGCCGGTTCATTAATGGATTTGTGTGTGTATGAGTATCGGCTGGATATTCTTATTCAATTCATGGATTATTGTCCGAATGACCCGTATGATCCTGACGACAATAATAAGTTGTTTCTGTATGATATTGATCCAATCACTTTGTTCCCTGCTTTTCGTGTGATGAATGAAGCACCAGAGGCCAATCCCGTTGTGAGCGGGACATTGAACGTGAATAACACCCTGACTTTTGATGCCAATGCGCATGACCCGGATGGCGGAAATAACAGTCTGCATTATCTATGGACCATCACAGATCGTCCGTCAGGCAGCACAGGTGATTTTAATAATCCGGAGGCAGCCTCTCCTTCATTGGATTTGGTGAGCCCGGAAGATATGGGGGAATGGGCGTATGAACTGCAATTGGCAGACAATGAAGGGGAAGTCAAAGTATTCGGGAATAATAAGTTTACAGTGGAAAATCAACCGCCCACATTAAAGATCAATGGCATGAACAACCCCAGCCTCACCGTGAATGTGCCTGATCCGATTTCTTTGAAAGCCACCCCAGCCAAGGATGCTGACGGCGAAGACATTACCTGGGTCTGGGACATTGCTTTGGCGCCGCCTTTGTCTCCTATTCAAGCACAATCCAATTATAGTACCAGTCAATCCATGACAATACCACCCTCCCAAGGCACAGGCGCACATGAAGTGGGTGATTGGGAATTTGTTTGTACAGCATCCGACGGGAAAAAGGAAGTGAAAAAAACAGCGTACGTGACTGTGACTGGCATTGAACCGCAAATCAATATAGAAGGCGACACAATGGTGAAAGTGGGGGAAGCGCCTATTTATTTTGAAACCACTATTTTGGAGGATGGATATGGTAACCCCATAAAGCGTTTTCAGTGGGATATTCTACAGGCGCCTGTGTCTGCCGGTGTGGGGCTGCAGTCCAATGTCAGTAATGGTCCGTCCATTACCATCCCTGAAAACAGTGGACACACAACCATTGCGCATGCCGGTACATGGAAATTTAGGTTGGAAGTGGAAGATGAAGCAGGCATGACAGCAGAAGACTTTGTGAAGGTGTTGGTGCATGCGGATCCTGTGGTGGTTTTGACAGGCCCTCATGCGCATCCCACACCCAGTGAACCTTTGGAGTTAAAAGGCGGGGCATCTTATGATCCGGATTCTCTGGATCATGTGTCTGTTGATGCTGTGGATATTACCCCGGGCATTACAGAATTTGTATGGGAGGTGATTGAGGCGCCTGCCTGGTTTGTGGCGCACCATGGATTGGGTCCGGTGATTGACGCCTTGAATGTGGATGGCAGCAATGACAATTTGGTGATTCCGCCGGGTTATTTGATGACTGGGAATTGGGTGTTTAAGCTGACCGTGAAGGACTGGGAAACGGATCAGGCTTCTCAAACGCATTTGGTGCAGGTGCTGGATGACACCATTCCTCCCACAGCTATTGTCTCTTCGCCGCAGGAAATCACATTGAACAGCCAGAATAAACCAAAGGCAGATGTGTGGGTGGATGGGAGCGCGTCTTTTGATTTGGACACTCTTTTGCTCAACCCGCCCAATAAAGGCATTACGCATTATTTGTGGGATGTGTATTCCGGCCCCAGCAATTGCGGGGCTGTGCCTGATTTGCCGGACGGACCAAACCAGGAAAAAGTCAAGGTGTTTTCCAAAGACAATATAATTTCTATGGATTGCCAGGGCCCTTATCAGGTGGGATTGACCGTAACAGATGATGATATTCCATTTCCCAAAACCCAGACAGCTGTGGCTTCTGTTATTGTGGGGAATTGCGGCCAGAATATTTGTGTAGAATATCCCACAAAGAACAATTATCAGACGGTTTTGTTTTCTGATCAGACAGATGTGATTGTGTATTATTTTATTAACTCGGCTTTGTACGAGAGTCCTGTGACAGGCAGTGGTTTGCATGTGAAATTGGAAATCGCGCATGAGAGCGATCCCCATACGCCTGTGTACGACCAGACATGGGATGAGGATATGCTGCCAGGAGACAAAGGCAAGACATTGGAGATTCATTGGTTTGGGTATGACAATGCCAAGCAGCGCCCCAAGCCCGGCAAATACAGTATCCGGATGATGGTGGCGGACAATGCCGGCAATCCCACCAGTGTAGAGGCCTATGAAGAAGATGCCATTCATATTGAAGTGATTGATGTGGAAGTCAATTCCACATCTGACCGGTACATAAAGCATGAGGCGCTTGTGAATAAAACAGACACAGTGGACATCAATTATCAAATCACAGGCGCATTGCCAGGCGCACAGCCTTATGATCAAATTCGGTTTCGTGTTTTTGAGCAGCCCACAGACACCATGGTTTTTGAACAGGATTTGCCCATGCCTTTTGGCGGTTCGCATGTTTGGGACGGGCTGGACAGCGGGGGCGTGGTGGTGTCCACAGGCGTTTATGAAATGGAAATGGAAGTTTTTTCCAATGGGGCTTCTTTGAGCGTGAGCAACCGGCAGTCTCTTTATGTGTATCATATGGGCATATCTCATGCCAGCGCGCCTGTCACATCTGTGCTGCCCGGACTTTTTATGTCTGTGAACACAGATGATGATAACTATAACAATGTGTCTGATTTAAATGAGTCCCATACACAAGAAAATGATTTGATCAAGGCAGCCTTTTTGATTGAACCGCCCATGCCCGGCACATGGACATTGTCCGTGAAAGACCCTCTTTTGAAAATATGGAAAACAGATCAAAAATCCGGTCAAGTGGGTTTGCCCTATTCTTTGGTTTTGCCGGCAGCGACTGTGCCGTCCCAGCTTGTCATGGAAGCTGTGGCCCCGGGCCAGAGCCAATTGCAAATGACTTTTGACAGTTTTGATGGTTTATTGTCTGCGACAACCTCCTTTGCTTTTACTGCTGTGGAAGGGCATGTGATGGAAGATTTAGATGCTGATTTTGCGATCACTTCAGCAGATGCCCCAAAATACTTTGTGAAACCGGGTCTTTGGGAAGCTGCGTTTCGTTTGTGGGCAGATGCCAGTGGTCCTGTGGGGAGTTTGTTTAATGACACTGATGAAATTGGTCTTTTGCCGCCCAATTATAATCCCAATCATTTTGTGGGCCGGGACGGACGCGCGTTTTATTTTCAAATCACCAATGCGGATGCCAATAAAGATCCAGCTGTGGCTGAGACCATATTGAATGAATTTGAATGGTTCACGCTGAAATCCACTTCACCGGTTGTGCATGATGACCGGCCGCCCACAAATCGTTCCCTTTCTTTAATCGAAACCGGGCCAGACACAGGCGTGTTTGCTTCCAAAGCCGTGATGCTGGTGACCAATCCTGTGGATTTGTCCACACACACCAACACAGGTCTGATAGCAGCGCCTTTTAACCGCGTGTATGATCAACAGGATTTCCGGCTGCGGATGATTGACAGTATTGATAGTTTTGTGACAGTTCAATACCGGCCTCAGGGCGCAGCAGGACCGGTGATGCAATGGCACACGCCTGTTTTTCAAAGAAATCCGGATGAGCGCCGGTATGTGAATGTGCGTATTTTCAATTTTCAGGATCCATTCAATCTGGGCATTGCTGCGATTCCTCAAGCGGACATTGATATTTCCACTGAGATTATGAAACAGATTTATGTGGTGGCTGGTGTGAAGACGAACTTTACATATAACCCGGCCACGGATATCATTCCTTTGCC
>JANQER010000171.1 GCA_028278255.1 Elusimicrobiota bacterium
CCTCTGACCGGGCGGAGGCAAGTTATAAAATGTTGGTGTGAGGTGTTGATATGACTCAAAAAGGCTTAATCGTGGCTTTGGATGTGGAGGCTTCGGACCAGGCAAAGGATTATGTGCAGCGCATCGGGGAGGCAGTGGGTTTTTATAAGGTCGCGCCTTCTTTGATGATGGAGGATCCTTTGTTTGTGCCTTGGCTCCTGAATAAGGGAAAAAAAGTTTTTTTGGATTGTAAGTGGTATGACATTCCATCACAGGTGAAGCGGTCCGTGCAGGCGGCCGGAGAAATGGGCGTGACAGCTTGCACCATCCATGCCGGCGCCGGGTCAGAAGTGATTAAAGCCGCTGCGTCAGCTGATCCAAAACCCCTTATTTGGGGTGTGACGGTTCTCACCAGTATGTCTGAGAAAGATGTGAGAGAAACGGGCATTTCCGTGCAGCCCGGCACGCAGGTGCTTCGCTTGGCCTGCTTGGCGCAGGCCAATTGGCTGGATGGGGTGGTGTGTTCAGCCAAAGAAATTGATTTTCTAAGAAGCAACAATATTCAAATTCCTTTGATCACACCCGGGATACAATACGGGCAGGTGAATGCAGATGATCAAAAACGTGTGTCCACTCCGAAGGAGGCCTGGGAAGCCGGCGCCAATTGGATTGTGATGGGACGCAGCATTTTGCAGGCTGAAGACCCAAGGCAGGTTGTGCAGGAAATACTTGCGTTAAAAGGTAACTCATTTAGCATTTAGCAATGCAAATTTAGCAATTAGCATTGTCAATTTTTGATAAGCTCATTTGGCATTTAATCGTTTCTCCTCTTTTCATTGCTAAATGCTAAATTTAATATGCTAAATGCTCAATGCGTTTTGTTTCTTGTTTTATCGTCTGAGTTATGATAGGACTTTCGCCAATAAAGGAACCTGATGCTGACTGAAAAAGAAATTTTAGGGATATTGGAAGACACACAGGCGCTTCTGACCGGGCATTTTAAGTTGTCCAGCGGCAGGCACAGTGAGAAATACACGCAGTGCGCGCAGGTGCTTCAATATCCTGATCAGGCGGAATTGCTGGCCAAAGCTTTGGCTGAAAAATGCCGGGAAAACATTGGCGCAATTGATGTGGTGGCGTCGCCGGCTGTGGGCGGTTTGGTTCTGGGGCAGGAAATGGCGCGGGCGCTCGGTGTGCGGTCTGTGTTTTCTGAGCGTGATCACAATGGTGAAATGACCTTGCGCAGAAGTTTTCGTTTGAATGAGAATGAAAAAGTTTTAATGGTGGATGATGTGTTTACCACCGGAAAGTCATTGCGGGAGCTTTTGAAAGTGGTGAAAGCCCAAGGCGCTCAAGCCGTGGGCGCTGCTTCTTTGGCTGAACGTGGTTTACTGGGAAATGATTTTGAAGTGCCTTTAATATCCCTGATTAAACTTGATTTTGCTGATTATGATCCATCTGATTGTCCTGCCTGCCAAAAAGGCCTGCCTGTGATCAAACCCGGGTCCCGGCCTCAATGATTTGATTGAGGGGGCGTTTGGGCACATGGTGCACCCCGGCGGGATCCCGCCAGTATTTGATGTCTCCATCGGAGCCGACAGTAGCGGCTGCCTATTGCGCGCAGAAGCTGATAAGCGCGCCAAATCCACCAGTTCTTCCAAAACACCGCGCTCAATGGCCGCTTCCTGATAAAATCGGCGGTAACTTCGGTTTTTTCGGATGAGATGTTTGATGTTCATTTTTTAAGAGAAAGTGAGGATGACTTTTAGGGATTGTTTGGCTTGGGACACCAGGTCAAAGCCTTGTTGGATTTGTTTGAAAGGAAGTTTGTGGGTGATGAGCGGATTGACATTGATTTGTCCGGAGGCAATGGCATTCAGGGATTCCTGGAGGTCATCCCCGGCAGCGCCGTAAGAGGAAGTGATGGTGATTTCATTGCGCCAGACATCCACTGTGGGGATGTCTATGTTTTTGTTGGGAATGGCAAAAAGGAGGATGGTGCCTTTTTTGTCTATGCATTGAAAAGCTTGTTCAATGGCCTTCCCCGCGCCTGTGCATATGATGATTTTGTCCGCTTTGATATTGTCGATTTTTGCGGCATGCATGACTCGATCTGCGCCGAATTCTTTGGCTTTTTGCATGTGATAGTCATCAATATCAGTGGCGATCACATAGGCCCCTTTGGCTTTGGCCGCTTGTATGTTCATCAGACCGGATACACCGCTGCCCAGGATGAGAACAGTCTGTCCTTTTTTGACATCAATCACGCGCTGCCCTCTGAGCACGCAGGCCAATGGTTCTATGATGGTGCCTTGTTCATGAGACACATGATCAGGGAGTATGTATACCCCATGTTGCACGTTGATTTCCGGGATTCTGATGTATTCGCTGTACCCGCCGGGATCATAATTGCCTTTGTGCAGGGTTTCGCAGGCGGTGTGGTTGCCGGCCAAACAATATTTGCATTCATAGCAGGGGACATGATGGCTGACAAAGACTCTTTGTCCTGCTGTGTATTGATCGGATTTTGATTCAAGGATGTCGCCGGCAATTTCATGGCCTAAAATACGCGGACCTTTTTGCGTGCGGTACCATTCCATGACATCTGTGCCGCAAATGCCGCTGGCCATTGTTTTGACAAGAAGTTCCCCAGGCCCTATGGCAGGCCTTGGCATTTCTTCGAGTCTCACGTCTTTGTTGTTATAATATCGGGCGACTAACATAATGAGACCAAAGACCAAAGACCAAAGACCGAAGACCGAAGATATGAAAAACAAGTAAAAAGTTTGGCTTTCAAATTTCTAATTTCCAATTTCATTTATTTTTTTGTTTCATCATATATTTCTTTGGCTTGTTTGACGGTGGCGTTGTCGTGGACTACGGCGCGCAGAGCTTTGGACATGGCCACTGGCTGTGGGCTTTGCCAGACGTTGCGGCCGAGATTAATGCCCACAGCGCCTTTTTGCATGCCGTCATAAACAAATTCCAGAACTTCAATTTCAGTGTTGCATTTGGGGCCGCCGGCCATGATCACAGGCACAGGACAGCCATTGATGACTTTGTCAAAATCTTTGTCGCACCAGTATGTTTTGACCACTTTGGCGCCAAGTTCAGCGGCAATGCGGCAGCATAGGGCCAAATACCGGGCAGTGCGTTTTTCCATTTCCTTGCCCACAGCTGTGACAGCCATCACAGGGATGCCGTATGGTTCACAGTCATTGACCAGTGTGGCCAAGTTTTTAAGCGTTTGTTTTTCATATTCACTGCCAATAAAAACAGAGACGCCCACGGCTTGGGCATTCACACGAATGATGTCATCAACAGAGGTGGTGATGTCTTCATTGGCCAGGTCCTTGCCCACCATGCTGGTGCACCCTGAAGCTCTGAGCACAATGGGTTTGCTGGCGAGCGGGTCTATGGCGGCTCTGAGCGACCCGCGGGTGCAAAAAAGCGCGTCCACATAAGGCATAAGAGGCGCCACTGTTTCGCCTGGCTTTTCCAATCCGGTGGTGGGCCCTTGAAAGTATCCATGGTCTATAGGCATAAAAAAGCATTTGCCGTTCGGCATGAGTTGATTCAATCTGTTGCGCATTCCCCAATCCATAATAAGCTCCTTTGCTCAAAAGTTCAATGTTTGAGATTAGGATTATATCAAAATCTCATGTGTTTTTTTATTTTTATTCATTTTATATAATAAAGACTTTGATTGGTTTCTGTTTGATTATTGTATCTTGGCCATTGGTTATTGTTTCTTGGAATTTGGTTGTTTCAGGTTTATCCGGGTGAGGGACAATGCGGTTTAGATAAGCGTAGTTGCCCGATTTATCGGGCTCTTTAAGGCAAATAAATGCGTTAAAAGCGCCCCATAAATGGGGCAATGACAAAAATC
>JANQER010000184.1 GCA_028278255.1 Elusimicrobiota bacterium
TGCGGGAATGCATGTTTGGCGGGCAATGGGGCGCTTTCAATACCACTGGTATGCATTTTTTTAATGAGGGCCATGCGATTTATAAAGGGATTCAAGCTGTGGCCCATATCAGAAATGCAGAGCCAGCGCTCAGGTACGGAAGGCAGTATTTCAGAGAAATTTCAGGCAATGGGCTTGATTTTGGCCATCCCATGGATGGGCATTGCACTTTGGCTTATTCCAGGATTTTGGACACAGAGGAGATTTTGGTGGCCATGAACCTGGAGGGGCAAAACAGGAACGATGCTGTGACAGTGGATAGGAATTTATTGCCGCCTGGCGCACAGGTTAAAGACTTGCTTCATTCCAATGCGTCCTTTCCTGTAGAAGAAGCCAATGGCCGCGCTTTTGTGCGCCTGCCTCTGGCAGCGCATCAGATGAGGGTGTTGAAAAAAACAGGCTGAGTGATCCGGCCCATTTAAATTGATGGATTAGTCCCTAACCCGGACAAACCGGAAATAACCAAATTCCAAGTAACAATAACCAAATAATAACCAATGACCAAGATACAATAATCAAACAAAGGCCAAATCCCTGTAAATTTAAATATTCAAAATGAAAAATTTAAAATCTGCAAACATCTGTTTTATCGTCAAAGCTTTAAAATATTTTTGCATAAATGTTCAAAAGATTATCTCTTAGGGACTAAAGAGCCGATAAATCGGCAGACTACAACCCCACACTTTAAACGGGTCGGAGTGCTGAGTCATAAAGCTGTTGGCAGGTTTCAGATTTTCATTTTGCATTTCCGGTTTATCCGGGCTGGTAAACAGCTGAGGATTTGTCGGTTTCCCAGAAAGTGACGCGGGTGACTGGCATGTTGTTTTTTTGTATGGCAAGAAATATTTCGCGGGCAAGATTTTCAGCGGTGGGGTTGCCTTCCATTAAATAGCATGGCTCGTTCATTTTTTGAAATGAGTCTGCCAAAGGGTCATCCTTCCTTAACACCATCTTGTGGTCCATGGGGTCAATAATCCAGGCGCGGATGTATTTGTCCATGTCGTCAAAATCTATGATCATGCCCTGCTTGTCAAGGCTGTCAGCTGTTAATTCTATTTCCACGCGGCCGTTGTGGCCGTGCGGGTGGGCGCATTTTCCTTGATAGTCCATGAGCCTGTGCCCGTAGCAAAAACGGATTTCACGTACAATTTTAAACATTTTGTCCTCGATAAACCATGGTATCGTCATAGCGGCTGAAATATGATATTATGGTATTATAGCTTTTTATGAGCGCGTTTTAAAAGGATTGTGAGTTTATGAAAAACATGAAGAAATTTAAGGATGTGATTGAGCAAACGCAAGTGATTCGCCCTCCCAAACATCGGATTGCGACTTTTGGGAACACTGTGATTCATTATCACCTTGTGTCCCCGATTGTGTCTGCGTCCCCGCAATGCACGCTCCGCATCGGGCATATCACAACAGAGAAGCCGAAGATTTTAACGCCTGAAGCCTTTGCCCAGAGATTCCATGGGTTCGGCGATGAGGAGGAGAGTTTTGAGTCTGCATTGAAAGATTATTTTCAGGAAGCGTTTCGCGGTTTGGAGTATAATTTCCGGAACAATTTGGAATCAACAGACACGCATCAAATGGAGGCGTTTGCCAAAGCAAAAATCATTAAGAATGATTTGGACAAAAGAGATGTGCCGCGTTCCGCTGTGATTTTCGGGCCTGAAAAAGGCTGGCAGTTTTCTTTGATGAAATTTATTTTAGAGGAGACTTCTCAGTCTTTTGCCGTCAATGTGCGCGAACTGGATGAGCGCGGGCTTTTTGATCCTGCCCAGGCCATGGCCAACCGTGAGCGCAGAGAGATTGAGTCTCTCTTTCAGCAAGCGCGGCAAAACCCGGCGTTTTTAAAACCATTGGGTGAAAAACTCAGACAATGCGGTTTATTTGAAGATTATCAGGATCGGTTTTTTTCATTGATCAAGCATTAAGAAGGGAAAAACAAAAAAGTCGCAGGGAACGGTCGCGACCGTTCCCTGCAAAAATCAAAATGGTCTTCTTTGCCGCCCGTTGTTGCCCTTTGTGACACCTTGTTGCCTTTTGAGAGTCGTTGATGAAAATTCTTGTTGCCAGTCCCCGGGGTTTTTGCGCAGGGGTTGTGCGCGCTATTGATATTGTGAGAATCGCTTTGGAACGGTTTCCACCGCCGATTTATGTGCGCAAGGAAATTGTGCACAACCGCGCTGTGGTGGATGATTTTCGATCGCGCGGCGTGATTTTTATTGATTCACTGAAAGAAGCGCCGCCCCACAGCCGTGTTATTTTTAGCGCGCATGGCGTGTCCCCCAAAGTGCGTGAACAAGCCCAACAGAAAAATCTGACAATCATTGATGCCACTTGTCCTTTGGTGACCAGAGTGCATTTGGAAGTGCACCGTTATATCCGCGAAGGGTATACGCCTGTGCTGATTGGCCACAGGAACCACGATGAAGTACAAGGCACTCTGGGGGAAGCCCCGGAGACAATTCAGCTTGTGGGAACGCCGGAAAATGTGAAGACAATTAAGGTTTGTGATCCGAATAAAATTATTATTTTGACGCAAACCACATTGAGCCTTGATGAGACAAAAAACATTGTGGCGTCCATTCAAGAACGTTTTCCTTTTGCCAAAACACCGCCAAGCAATGATATTTGTTATGCCACACAAAACCGGCAGGATGCTGTGAAAAAACTTGTCGGGTTAGGCGCTGAAGCGCTTTTGGTGGTGGGGTCAAAAAACAGTTCCAATTCGCAGCGTTTGGTGGAGGTGGGGCGTCAATCCGGGTGCATGGCTTATCTGATTGATGAGGCAAAGGAAATTCAGGCGAACTGGCTCAAGGATTTAAAAGTCATAGGCGTCACAGCCGGGGCATCTGCCCCGGAGCATTTGGTGCAAGGCGTGTTGTCTGATTTGATTCAAAATTACAGAGGTCAAGTCCAAGAAATTGTTGTACGTGAAGAAAATGTACATTTCTCCTTGCCAAAAGAATTGGCCTGAGAAACTCACCTGCGTTTTTGTGGATTTTTCTTGCTGATATTAAGCTGTTTTGATAATCTGATGTGACGCGGGCGATTGAAGTTGACGAAGGGTTTTGTTTGATATGACCGGATATACTTTGAGGAATAAACTATGATCACACAATCTAGAAAATGGCAGCTTCAATTGGGGCAGGGATTTATGACCGTGGGGATGTTTGTTTTGGCGTTGTCTGCACTTATGGCGTTTTGGCATAAGGAGCCGTTTTATACGTGGTTTTATTGTTGGGCATGGTGGAGTTTTATTTTTTTTGTGGACGGCTGGGTGTTTCGTAGGCGCGGGGAATCTTTGATTTTGAGCCATCCCGGCAGGTTTTTGTTTTTTGTTGTTTGGTCCATTCCTTTGTGGCTGATTTTTGAGGCTTTTAATTTTCGTTTGGGCAATTGGCATTATGTGCAGGTGCCGCAAGACCTGACTTGGCGATGGATCGGTTATTGTTTGGGATTTGCCACAGTGGTGCCGGGCCTGATGGAAACAGCAGATCTTTTGGACACTGCAGGTTTTTTTAGAGAAGCCAAAATCAAGCCATTGGGATGGAAAAAGAGAATTGATAAGTATTTGCTGATGTCCGGGCTGTTGATGCTGGCGCTGCCTTTGATTTGGCCACAATATTTTTTTCCTTTGGTGTGGTGTGCTTTTGTTTGTTTGCTTGAGCCTTTTAATGAACACATGGGCCTGCCCTCCTTGATGACGGATTGGCGGGAAGGCCGGGTAAAACGTTTTTTTATCTTGATCACTGCTGGGTTTTTGTGCGGGATTTTATGGGAATCTTTGAATGCATTGGCAGGCGCTCATTGGGTGTATACCATTCCGTTTGTGGGGAATTGGAAACTTTTTGAAATGCCTGTTTTGGGATATTTGGGGTTTTTGCCTTTTGCGTTGTCTGTTTTTGCCATGACAGTGTTTTCTGTCCATGTGTGGGAAAGGGCTTCGGTTTTTGTGCGTTTTGTGCTGCTGACAGGACTGGCCGGGTTTTCCTATTATATGTGCCGGTTTATTGATAAGTTCACAGTGAAATAAGTTTTAGAGAATTTTTTATTAATAAAACAATAAATCTTTTGTAGCTGCCCGATTCATCGGGCTCTTTGAAATGATCATCACACAGTCATCAGCTTTTTAAAAACGCCTGATAAATCAGGCAGCTACAAAACCCATATAAGAACCAAATAATAAGGAGCCATAAAAGTGGGCAAAAAGAAATCTGATACAATTGTTATCACCGGCGGCGCCGGGTTTTTGGGGTCGCATTTATGTGACAAGGCTTTAGCGCTCGGGCACCAGGTGATTTGTGTGGATAATTTTCTTACAGGATCGCCAGACAACATCGCGCATCTGATTGGCCGGCCGGGATTTAGATTTATTAAACATGATGTGTCTCAGGATTTGTATTTGACTGAGCCTGTGCAGGCGATTCTTCATTTTGCAAGCCCGGCTTCTCCGCGTGATTATTTGGAGTATCCGATTCAAACCCTGAAAGTCGGGGCTTTGGGCACGCATAAGATGCTGGGTCTGGCCAAAGCCAAGAAAGCCAGATTTCTTTTGGCTTCTACTTCAGAAGTTTATGGGGACCCGCAGATTCATCCGCAGCAAGAAACGTATTGGGGGCATGTGAACCCAGTGGGGCCGCGCGGCGTGTATGATGAAGCCAAGCGTTATGCAGAAGCCTTGTCCATGGCGTATCACCGCACACACGGCGTGGCTGTGCGGATTGTGCGGATTTTTAATACTTTTGGTCCGCGCATGCGGCAGCATGACGGCCGGGCTGTGCCTGAATTTATTTCTGCGGCATTGCGCAACAAGCCCATTCCTGTTTTTGGCCAAGGACTTCAAACACGTTCTCTTTGTTATATTGAAGATGAAGTGGAGGGTCTTTTGAAATTGCTTTTTTCAAAACATGTGGGACCTATAAATATTGGGAACCCGCAAGAACACACGATTCTGGAAATCGCTGAATTGATTAAGAAGCTGACACGCAGCAAAAGCCGCATTGTGTTTAAACCCCTTCCCACAGATGACCCCAAAGTCCGTCAGCCGGATATTGCATTGGCCAAAAAACTTTTGGGGTGGTCTCCCAAAGTGTCCCTGGAACACGGTCTGAAGAAAACCATTGATTGGTTTAGAAAAGAAATATGACAGACCACAGACCGAAGACCACAGACCACAGACCACAGACCACAGACCACAGACCAAAGACCAAAGACCGAAGACTAAAGACCAAAAAACAAAAGCAAATAAAATTATTCATAATCAATGACGTCTAATGTCTTTAGTCTTTAGTCTTTAGTCTTTAGTCTTTAGTCTTTAGTCTTTAGTCTTTAGTCTTTAGTCTTTAGTCTTTAGTCTTTAGTCTGTGGTCTGTGGTCTTCGGTCTGTGGTCTTCGGTCTGTGGTCTTCGGTCTGTGGTCTTCGGTCTAATGTATTACAGCAAATTTGTTTTTTTTGACTGTGCCGTTCACGTCTGTGATGAAGAAATAGACCCCTGCCGGGAGCCGATGACCGTGTTTGTCGCGTCCGTCCCATTCCAAGCTTTTGATCGCATCAGATCCCAGTTGATCGGCCGGCATAGACCATTCGCGGATGATCCTGCCATCCACTGTGGCAAGGCTCAGACGGACATGCGCGCCGGGATGCGCTGAAAAACGAAACATGCCTTTTTGGCCATGGCTTGGCCGAAACGGATTGGGATACATGATGGGTTTCAGTATGACTTGTTCGTCTATTTGAATGCGAATGGCCCGGCAGCGGCCAGAGACATTGCCTGCTGCTGCCATAAATCCCGTGTCAGTCGCTTCTCCCAAAACAGAGACCTGCCCCTGCCATTTGCCTTCGGAAAACATGACCTGAATTCCTTTGACAGGATTTTTTTGTGCGCTTTGCCCCCACAATACAAACCGGCTTTTGGTAATAGAGATCACACCCGGGCCAGAGTAATCAGCCGGGTTGCCAAAAGCATCTGTTAAATTGATTTGAAGCCAGAAAGGCGTGTCAGGCGCTGTGTCCAATGGGTGTTGAAATGAAACCTGTGTTGGCGCGCCAGGATAAACATTAAGCATCACAGAAGCCGGCACAGACCCCATATTGTCCCGCACGGTTAAGATGTAGTTTCCTGCTTGTTTTGCCACAAACCATGCCGGGCCCAATGACTCAACAGGCGTGACAGGCGCATCCGGGTCAAATATGTTTTGCCCGTTTATTTCATAGACCAATTGTCCATTGTACGCCGGGAATTCATTGTTGCTGTCATCCAAAACCGTGACATCAATCACAAAAGGCACACCGGCTGTAACGACTGAGAGCGCCTGCATTTGAAGAGACAGCAGGCCGCTGGACAGCACATCAAAAGCATTGCTGTTAACAGAGGACCGCGCATGACCAGACATCTGTGCGTGCAACTGCCGGTTTCTTTCTATTTGGTACAGGGTCACTGTGAATGTGGCTGTTTCCACCACGCCTGCCTGTCCGAATGTCTGCGCCCCGCTGTAAACCGGGAGTGTGGGAGTTGTTTCAGGCGGCGCAGGAGAGTCTCCATTCACAAGAACCGAGAGGCCGTCATAAGCAGATAAGGGTACGGCATTTCCATAGATTTCTGTTTGCGCTGCGAGCACATAAACGTCAAAAGGCACGCCTGATTTTTGGGGAGTGGTGACGGGCAAAAATTCAAGAACAGGCGTGGTGCCGGGCAATACAGTGAATAAGTCTGAATCAACTGTGCCTGAAGTGAAAAGGTTGGGAGAAGACACGCCGATCCGGACTGTGTTTGTGGCATGATACAAGACAATGTCAGAGATAAGTGTCTCTCCGTTTATCAGGGTTTGCGCCGACGGGTATAATGGGATATCCCCGTTGGGAGAAAGCAGGGCCGGATTGTTTTCAGCTGCGACAATTTGCACAGTGAAAAAAGCGTTCATGTCTTTGTTGCCATAATCATCTTCAGCCACGACCGTGACATCAAAAGGTATGCCTGCGGTTTGTGCGCCCACGGTTTCAATGCGCAAAACAGAAGCCGTGATGTCCACTGTGTCTTGTCCGGCGGAATCTATAAAACTTTCCCCCTGAAAATCCACCAGGGCATCTGCCTTTATATGCGTTTCTGAAGCCAGCCGCACATCAAGAACAGCGCCGGGCACAGCTGTGGAAGAAGTGTCGTACACAAGAAACAAGTTGACTGTTTCGCTGCCTGTGAATGTGATGCATGAAGATGACAGATCAAACAAAGCCTGCGTTCCATCCACCGCGCCGACATCCGCCTGAGCCAGTTCACTGCTGTCTATGACCAGATCATCACTCCTGATCAATCGCAATGATCCCGGGGCCAATACATTCATGTCTGTGGTGCCGGTAAAAGTAAAAAGAAATCCTCCAATGAGCTGCTCTGAAATTCCGGTATTGGCGACACTGCAGGCAAACAACACATTTTGTGTGGAACTGGTCAGGCTATATGGCTGGCCGGGCGCTGTGGTTTTGGCGCCCAAATCCACTGATGTGAATTCAAAAGCGGCGGGAGGCAAAGGGGCTTCCACTGTGTCTTGGCCGCTTGAATCTATGTAGGACGCGCCCTGGAAATCCACTGTGTCAGTGGCCTCTATGTCAGACGGGTCTGCTATGCGCGCGTCAAGAACAGCGCCTCCTGCGGCCGTGGAAGAAGTGTCATAGACCACAAACAAATAAGCTGTTTCTCCGCCTGTCAGATTAATGGGAGGGGAAGCCAAATCAAACCACACCTGGTTCCCTTTGACAACACCCGCATCCGCCTGCGCCATTTCACTCTTCTCTATAGTCAGATCATCACTTTCAATGAGCCGCAATGTGCCGGGCGCAAATGCGCTCATGTCTGTGGTGCCGGCGAATGTGAAGGTGGATCCTCGGATATGTTTAGCTGATCCGGCTGTATTGGTGACGGTGCATATAAACAGCACATTTTGCGTGGAACTGGCTATATCATAGGATTGGCCCGGCGCAGTGGTTTTGTCGCCCAAAGCCACGGATTGGAAATCCAAAGAAGCATGGGCTGTCAATGGGAGAAAAAACAAAGTCATTATTATTATTTGCTTTTTATTCATTGACTTGCGTCTCCTGGGAAACAATTGAATAATAACCAAATTCCAAGAAACAATAACCGAACAAACCAAATTGCATATTCCAGGACCAAACACCAATTTTAAACTTAAAAAGCACGGCTCTTTTGTGTGCTTTGGGTTAAACGTTCGATCTTTTCAAGAAGCTCTGCGGCTTGCTGAAAAGAAGGATCTTTTTCCAAAATTTTGTCCAGATGCCTTTTGGCTTTTGCGTAATTTTCTTCTTGATAAAAAGCGCGCACTGCCAATGAAAATTCTTCCATCAGCCATTCGTGCGTGACATTTTCTTTTGTTTTTTTCTGCTGAATGCCTTTTGACAAGCGCAATTTGAGTTCTGCCAATTTCGGATTGTCATGGTCCATTAAATTGACAACGCGCATGTTTTTTTGTGCCTCTTGCCAATTTTCTTGTTGAAGAGAGAGCGCAGCCTGGTTCAGCGCTTGTTCAATCACTTGTTTGATTTTTTGATGAATCCGGATTGCGGTGTCATAGATTTCCGGATATTTTCTGCTCATGCCTATGAATTTGGGCCATTTTTCACTGAGCTCAGGCCAATTCTTGTTTTGAATGAGTTTTTGTATGTATGCCGCATTATTGAACAGGGCTTTCTTTTTGAGCCCGCGAGTTTTGGTTTTGACTTGTTTTTTTTGTTTTTTGGTCAATCGTTTGGCCAGGCGTTTTTCGGCTTTCATGGCTGCTCTGTATTCCGGGTCCATAATCAAAACGCGTCCCCATGCCAGCAAAGCAGATTCATAGTCGCCTTGTGCTTCCAAAGCTTCGGCCGTGCGCACCAGGCTTTGAATGGCTTTTTTGTTGTCCTGCTGCTTGGCCAATCTTTTGGCTTCTTTGGCTTTTGATTCCCATTCAAGACGGTGCGGCTGCCAGGCAAAAGCTTCTTGGTATTTTTCACTGGCTTCCCAATACGCGCCTTTGTGATAAAAGTGCTCTGCTTTTTGGTAAGCTTGTTTGCCCCAGCGTTTTTTAGCTTTGTCCATACGCTTGGATTGGACGTGGTTTTTGTCCCTGGGTTTTAAATGCCAGGTGAGTGAAATGCCGTGGCAGTCTGTGTTCAGGCGCATGGACACTCCATAATCAAGCCTGAGGCTGTTGTTTTTTTTGTCCAAGTAAAAACCCATGCCAAATCCGAAATTCTTGTCCTGCACCCCGGCCATCACGGAAAAAAACTGCCATCTGAGCTCACCGCCGATAATGTGCGCGGCATCCAGCCCTTCAGGCCGGACCATTTCCCATCTGAGATTGGCCAATGTGTTTTTGATATGCTGAATGGGCGCGCTCATTTCCAGTCCCACTCTGTACATGCGTTTGTTCTCAGAGGTTTCCATATAGGTGAGTTTCATGGGGACAAGTTCCTGAACAGCCACGCCTGCGCGCGCCTGAAACCCAGGATAATGGAGCAGGGGAAAGAGAAAACCTGCATCAATACCTGCGCCGCTGGCTGTTTGTCCGGCGATTTGTTTGACCCGGTAACGCAGAGACAACCCGCCTGACATTTTGCGCGGGGACACAATGGGGAAACCAAATCCTGCTGTGACAACCTGGTCAGAGGCGGTGAAGACGCCTGTGGTGTTTGTGCCGACTTGGTACGTTTCCAAATCACCGTAATCCAGCCGCCGATAAGAAAAAGCCATGCCGCCTTGGGACCAAAACGGCGCTGCATAAGACACCCCATAATACCGCACGCCTTCTTCCATGGGAGAGGTGATAAAGTGATAAGATGTTTGGGAATAGTTGACGAGTCCTGCCGGGTTAAAGATGAGGGCATTCACATCATTTTGCGTTGCCACGCCTGCAGCGCCTGTTCCCATGGGCCTGGCTGTGAGCCCCATGCGCTCCACACCGGATTCTTCCACCACATAAAAACCAGACCCCATTCTTGGGATGAGCAGAAAACCTATGACCAGCACAGTTTTTAAGGCTTTCATATCATCAGCTCCCTTGTTTTTTCATTGCTGGAGCTTTTCATTCATGTCCCATTTCATGTCTCCAGTATCAATTGGCGGATTCATTTGAATGCCTGTTTTTTCGCCAAGAAGCTCATAAAGTTCTATGGGCGTTGAAAAACCGCGAATCCTGTGCGCGCCCAAATATCGGGTGTGGAAAACACGCTGAATTTTTTCATTTGTGTTGCGGTCAATAATGCGGTCCACTTCAAGTTCATGCGCCTTTGTCATGATGCGCGGCGCCAAATTCATGGCATTTCCCAGGGCCGTGTATTCCATGCGGTCATGTCCCATGTTGCCCACCACGCAATTGCCAGTGGCAATGCTGGCCCAAAAATAAAGAGCTTTTTTGCCTCTTTCCAGTCTTTGCTGGTTCCACTGTATCATCCTGTCTTCGATCCGCTGCAAACATTGGGCGGCGCGGCGGGCTGCATCCGGCTGATCCAAAGGCGCGTTCCAAAAACACAAAACAGCGTCTCCCACATGTTTGTCAATGGTGCCTTCGTATAACTGAACGCATTCCTCCACAATTTTCCACAATTCGCCGACTGTTTCCGTCACCTCCTCGGACCCCTCACTGGAAGCCATGTAATCTGTAAACCCTTTTATGTCCACCAGCAAAACCGTGATGCGTTTTTTTTGCGGAACCACATCAATGCGGCCTTCCAGGATCATTTCCGCCACCCGGGGCGACACGTATTTGCCCAATAGGTTTTCTGCCGTGCGCATGTCTTCCATGGCATCTTTGAGACGGTTGTACGCGGTCAAGAGAACCCGGATAGCGCCGAATCCTTTTTCCGGAATGCGATGGGACAGGTTATTCCCTTCTGCCAGATTTTTGAAATCATCAATAATGGCATGAAACGGCCGGGTCAGCCAGCTGGTGATGAGCAAGAGAAGCAATCCGGCCATAAGCATCACGCCTAATGCCAGCAGCCAAATCCTCTGACGGATAGGAGAGAAAATGTTTGCAAGAGAAGCCTGACTGTACCCCACTTGCAAAACACCTAGAAATTGATTGTTTTGCCATACGGGGACTATATATTCGAAGTTGTTTTTGTGCGCCGTTTCATTGATAAAAGGGGTTTTTTGTTTTCCGGCTTTTTGAGATAAAACCCGATCAGGAGGCGGCTCTTTTTCTTGGCTGTGATAGAGAGGCATGCCTTGGTCATCCGTTACTGTGACGTAATTGATTCCTGCTTCACGCGCCAGTATAGCGGTTTTGGCGCCAAGTTCCATGATTTGCGCGGCTTTGTCAGGAGACAAGATGTCCACTGCCATTTGCCGGGCCATGTCCCGTGATTTTTGCTGGATAGAGGGGATTTGGTACTGAACCCGGACTTCCCGTAAAATGCTTTGGATCCCGATCACAATGGAAACACCGAACAAAAGTGCCAAAGGCATAAAGAAGATGAAAGCCGCTGAAGGGGTCCACCGGCTGATAGAGATATCGTCAATATGGAAACGACGTTTCCCTTTCTTATTCATAAATACATCCATTTTTAAATGTCGTATGAGAAATACCCTCGTACTTAATTATCGGTCACTTATTAAATATATGCAATAGGTGAAAAAGTTAATTTTTTATCAACGACTAGCAGGGGCGGACACAGGGGTCCGCCCCTACAACTTTTATCCTCTTGAATTTCTGCTTTTTTTGCAGTAATCTGTAGGTCTATGATCCGTCAATCCCTTAACAAGATTCGAGCCCATGCCCGCCTGCCCCCAAAGGTCAAGCATTTTTTAAAAATCAAAAAAGACACTTTCCGCAGTTTGACATTGTCGTTCTTGGTGACTCTTTTTGCTCTGGGCCTTTTGGTCTTTGATGCTTTTAAAGGCATGGAGAACCGCATTGTGGATTTTCGCTTTCAAAAGAGAGGGGCTCTTTCAAATCCAGCAGATGTGGCCATCATCACCGCTGATGAAAAATCAATCAAGGAATTGGGGCGCTGGCCCTGGCCCAGGCATATTCATGCTCAATTAATTGATTGGCTCACGCAAGCCAATGCCAAAGCCATTGCTTTTGATGTTCTTTTCACCGAACCTGATAAAGACCGCCCATGGTCGGACAAAAAACTCGGTCTGTCAGCGGCAAAGAGCAAAAAAGTGGCTTTTGGGATGTTGTTTCACATTGGGAAAGATGGTTTGCCTGCTCAGCCATTGAAACCCATTCCAGAACTTGAGCATCCGGATGTGATGTTCGGGGCTGTTAATATTTTTCCGGAAACAATCGACGGGGTTTGCAGAAAAGTCCCTGTGTGGCTGCCTTTTGAGGACAAAGTTGTTCCGTCTTTGTCCCTGGCAGCGCTGTCTATTGCCGAACAAACAACGCCTGAAAAACTGATTGAAGAGCTGGATCTTCCCGTGGAAGACGACTGGAATGAGATCACGGTTAATTTTGTGGGCGGTTATCAATCCTTCCCTTATCATTCATTTGTGGATGTGCTTCATAACCGGGTTGACCCTTCTTTTTTCACAGACAAAATTGTTTTGATCGGCGGCACAGCTTCTGCTTTGTTTGATTTTAAGGCCACGCCGGTGTCCGGCTATTTTCCCGGATTGGAAATTCACGCCAATATGCTGGACAATTATGTGAATAAGCGGTTTTTGAATCGCGTGAGCGGGTTTTGGAATGTGTTTGCCGTTGTTTTTTTCGGCATGCTGTGCGGCTTTTTGGCATCGCGGGCCCCCACATGGGCCGGCGCTGTTTCCACAGGCCTTCTGATCGGGTATTTTGTTTTGTGTCAGATTCTTTTTTCCCGGTATTTTCTTCTTCTGGATTATTTCATTCCTGCCATTGCCATTATTTCTTCTTATATTTTGGTGTTCTTTTATCGGTTCCTGACGGAGAAAAAAGAAAAGCGGTGGATTAAGGATACTTTTTCTCAGTATATGTCTCCCAAAGTGGTGGAGGTGATCACAACAGATCCGTCCCGCTTGAAACTGGGCGGAGAAGAGCGGGACATGACGGTTTTGTTTTCTGATTTGGCCGGGTTCACCTCGATTGCGGAATCCATTAATCCGTCTGATCTTGTGTCCACCTTGAATGAGTATCTGACAGAGATGAGTGATGTGATTCTCAAGCATGACGGGGTGCTGGACAAGTATATCGGGGATGCCATCATGGCTTTTTGGAACGCTCCTTTGAATCAGCCTTTGCACGCGAATATGGCCTGCTTGACTGCCTTGGATCAAATAGACAGACTGCATGTTCTTCAGGAGAAATTTGCCGCGCATGATCTGCCTCTGATTGACTGCCGCATTGGCATTAATTCCGGGCATATGATTGTGGGCAATATGGGGTCCAGCACACGTTTTGATTATACGGTCATGGGCGACAATGTGAATTTGGCGTCCCGCTTAGAAGGCGCGAATAAAATTTTTAAAACACATATTATGATCTCAGACACCACTTATGAAGCCGCTAAAAATGATATTGAAACACGGCCGCTGGATTGGCTGCGTTTAAAAGGCAAGGCAGTGCCTCTGCTGGTGCATGAACTTGTGGCGCGCAAAAACGAGCTGACCCCGGAACAGAAAAAAGCTTTTTCTTTTTATCAGGAAGGATTGGCTCAATACAAGGAGAAAAAATTTAAGCAGGCCCTTTCCAAATTCAAGAAATCTTTGGAATCTCTGCCCAATGATGTCCCGTCTAAAATGTTTATTCAGCGTTGCGAAGGCTTCATAGCAGCCCCGCCGCCGCCGGAATGGGACGGGGTGTATGTGATGACGACTAAATAGATTTTTGATTTGCGATTTTTGATTGAAAACATTAACCCTAAGTGGGTCAATTGCGAAATAGCCTCTTTAGGCCCTCACCCTTCACTTCGTGAAGCCTCTCCCGTCGGAGACAGGAGAGGGGATTTGAAGGGAAAAAGCATTTCGCAACAGTCCCAATGTGGTTGAGATAAGACTGATTTTTGCAATTGCCCCATTTTATGCGGCGCTTTTTGATGGTCTTTTGCCTCAAAGAGCCCGATAAATCGGGCAGCTACGTCCTGATCTAAACCGCAGCGGACAATCTCTCTCATGCGACACTTTTTGCTGGCTCAGTCGCAAGGCCAGTCCCCACGACAATCCATTTTTTGTCTGGCGGTTTTGGCTTTTCAATCAAAAATCGCAAATCAAAAATCAAAAATTAAACTTTATGGACCTCTATCCCCTCTTTCAGAAAAAATTCAAATCACTCCTTCAAAAGCATCAGACCAGGCTGTTGATCGCTGTTTCCGGCGGGGCGGATTCCATGGTTTTGTGGGATCTGTTGGAAAAATGCAAAAAGGAACAGAAATTGTCTTTGGTGGTGGGGCATGTGGAACATGGGCTCCGCGGCAGGGCCTCAAGAGAAGACGCTGCTTTTGTTCAAAAACAAGCGCAGAAATACAAAACGCCTTGTTATGTCATGCCTGTTCGTACAAAAGAATGGGCTGAGAAGAATAAAAGAGGTTTGGAGGAATCAGCGCGCATTCTTCGGTACCAAGCTTTGGCGCGTTTGGCGGCTCAGACTAAATGCCAGGCCATTGTCACAGCGCATCATCAGAACGATCAGGTGGAAACCATTTTTCTCCATTTGATTCGCGGCACAGGACCAGGTGGAATGGCTGGGATGTGTTCTGTGTCACCGCTGCCTATTCATGAGACAGGCATTGAGCGCACACAATGTACGCCTGTAAAACGCGTGCCATTGATTCGACCGCTTCTCAGTACTGCGCGCTCAAAAATATGGGCTTATTTGACAGCTTCTGGTATTTTGTATCGAAAAGACAGCACAAATCAGCAATCCGTCTTTTTTAGAAATAGAATCAGACCAGTCCTTGCTCAATGGGAAAAAGCAAGGCCCGGGTTTTTTGACCGCGTGTGCCAGCTGGCGGATATTCAAAGAGATGAGGAAGATTTTTGGCAACAATATATATTAAGAACAGAGCGTGCCCGGCGCAGCCAGATATCTTCGCTTGAATTAAAGCCTTTTTTGCGCTATCATAAAGCTGTACAGAGGCGGATTCTAAAGCATTCTATGGGGCTGACTGATTTTGCCACAATAGAAAGAGTTCGTGCTTTGGCCAAAGTCAAAAAACCAAAGCAGATATCCATCCCTGAAGGATTTGTTGAGAAAACATCCCATTTTATTGTCATTCATAAAGGCAAATCCGTTTTAGGGCATAAAACGTCCACTCGTTCTCCTTTATCCCGTGCCTATAAAATGCCTGTGCCAGGACAACTCCGGATCAAAACTGACAGCAGGTGTTTTGATATTTGTGCGCGTGTGGTTCGGTCTCTTCCGTCAGGATGGAAAAAGACATGTACGCGTGTTTTTGTGGATGCGGAAAAATTGAAGGCGCATTCTTTGCGCGTGCGGTTTTGGCAGCCCGGCGATAAGTTTAAGCCTCTGGGGATTAGAGGACATAAAAAACTACAGGATTTTTTTACTGATCAAAAAATTCCGTTTGAGCAAAGAGGGTCAATCCCATTGCTGGTCAATTCCCAGGGAATTGTATGGATCGTCGGCCACCGTATGTCAAATGATGTCAAGATAACCACATCAACGCGAAAAATTGTGGAAATAAAAAGCAATGAGAAGAAGGGCGTAGGGGCCGACCCCTCCCTTCCGACAAACAGGGACCATATCTAGCGACATAGGATGAAATGGACAATTTATGACTCTTTAACAAAACCTGTGGGTGGAAACACCCTTTTGAGATTGAAAACCGAAAGCTCCACGGGCTAGCGCCCGTCCATTCAGATTAAACCACGGGGGTCACGGGGAAAAAGGGGATTCATGGAAAAGACATTAAAAAAAAGTGATGAAACTATTATAGATTCGGTTTTAACAGCAGCCACAGAGGTTCATCGGGAGTTAGGCCCTGGTTTATTAGAATCTGTTTATGAGGCAGCTCTGGTGATGGAGTTAAGGGAAAGGGGAATAAAAATAAAACAACAGATGGAAGTGCCTGTTGAATATAAAGGACAGAATTTAGGTGTAGGGTATCGGGCTGATATTGTTGTTGAAGATTCATTGTTGCTGGAACTAAAATCAGTAAAAGAAATTGAAGCCGTTCACATGGCTCAAGTAATGAGCTATTTGAAATTATTAAAAATCAAAACAGGGTATATTCTAAACTTTAATAAAAGATTAATGAAGGAAGGGATAAAAAAAATATCTATTTAAAAAACAGTTTGTCTGTTCCCCCGTGTTCCCCGTGACCCCTGTGGTAAAAAAAAGCGGGGCGCGAAGCGCGGCTTTTAACCATAAAAATGTATTTTGTAAGCAATTTCAAATTTTTATTTTGCATTTTAATATTTACATTTTGCATTTCCGGTTCATCCGGGTAATGATGGAGGTTTTATGAAAGGCAATGGGCGTAATTTGGTGTTGTGGCTTTTGATTTTTGCGGGAATTTTGTTTTTTATTCAGAGTTTTCGCACAGCGCGCGTGGGCGAGCAGGAGATTGCGTATTCTCAGTTCAAACAGCTTTTGCGGTCCAACAGCGTGGTGGAGGTGCGCATGCGGGAAGACTTGATCCGCGGGAAGTTTCGTGACAATGAAGGCGCTGTTCTTCCTTTTAAAACCATTCCTGTGAATGATCCCAATTTGGTGGCGGATCTGGAGAGCTCCGGCGTTGAAAAATATGCGGGTGAAGCAGGACGCAGCTGGCTGAATGCTTTGTTGGTGAATGTGCTGTGGATCGGTCTTTTCTTTTTTCTGTGGTGGTTTATTATTATCCGGCAAATGCAGGGCGGCGGCAAGCAAGCCATGGCTTTTGGCCGTTCCAAAGCCAAGCTGCAAAGCAATAAAAAGCAAAAAGTGACTTTTGCGGATGTGGCCGGGTGTGATGAAGCCAAAGAAGAACTTCAGGAAATTATTGAGTTTTTAAAAGATCCTGCGAAATTTCAAAAACTCGGCGGTAAAATTCCCAAAGGGGTTTTGCTGTTCGGGTCCCCAGGCACAGGAAAAACCCTTTTGGCCAAAGCAGTGGCCGGCGAAGCTGGCGTGCCTTTCTTTTCATCTTCCGGTTCGGATTTTGTGGAGATGTTTGTGGGGGTCGGGGCTTCGCGCGTGAGAGATCTTTTTGATCAGGGCAGAAAAAATGCGCCGTGCTTGCTGTTTGTGGATGAAATTGATGCAGTGGGCCGGCAGCGCTTTGCCGGCATTGGCGGCGGGCATGATGAGCGGGAGCAAACTTTGAATCAGCTGTTGGTGGAAATGGATGGATTTGATACCAAGGAAGGCGTGATTTTAATTGCAGCCACCAACAGGCCGGATGTGCTGGACCCGGCTCTTTTGCGGCCCGGTCGTTTTGACCGGCAGGTGTCTGTGCCCATGCCTGATTTGAAAGGCCGGGAACAAATATTGCGTGTTCATTCCAAAATAATCAAACTCGGCAAGGAAGTGGATATGACTGTGATTGCCAGGCGCACCCCGGGTTTTGTGGGCGCTGATTTGGCCAATTTGGTGAATGAAGCTGCTCTGTTGGCTGCGCGCCGCAACAAGCAGCAAGTGGACATGAAGGAACTTGAAGAAGCCATTGACCGGGTGATTGCCGGGCCTGAGCGCAAAAGCCGCATGATGCAGGAAAAGGAAAAAGCAGTGATTGCGTATCATGAATCCGGACATACGCTTGTGGCCAAAATGCTTCCGAATTGCGACCCGGTTCATAAGGTGTCTATTATTCCGCGCGGCCCGGCTTTGGGGTACACGCTTCAATTGCCCACTGAAGATCGTTTTTTGACAAGCAAATCAGAAATCATGAACCGTTTGTGCGTGCTTTTGGGCGGGCGCACAGCTGAGGAGTTGGTTTTTTCCGAGGTCACCACAGGCGCGCAGGATGATTTGTCTAAAGCCACGCAAATCGCGCACAAAATGGTGTGCGAATACGGGATGTCAGAACGACTGGGACCTATTACTTATAAGAAAAAGCATGAAGAAACTTTTTTGGGCCGGGACATTGGAGAAGGTCAGCATTATTCTGATCAGACCGCGCAGGCCATTGATGAAGAAGTGAAAAAGATTATTGCGGATTCTCAGGACAAGGTGAAAAAAATGCTCACGAAAAACCGTGCGATCCTTGAAAATTTGGCCAAGACTTTGATAGAGAAAGAAGTGCTTAATGGCGAGGAAATTTCCCTGATTATTGAGGGCAAACCTCTTCCTGCGCCGTCAACGAAGAAAGAAAACAACCAATCAAAACCATCTGAGGAAGGCGGCGCTGCGTCCAGCGGCCCAGTGTCACCGGCGCCGAGTCCAGCGTAAAGGGAAATAACCAAATTCCAAGAAACAAGATACAAACAAATTCCAAATTTCAAGAGACAAGCACCAATTTTAAATTTTGTGTTTCTGTTTGATTCGGATTTGGTTATTGTTTGATTATTGTTCCTTGGTCATTGGTTATTATTTGGTTATTGTTTCTTGGAATTTGGTTATTGAATTCAGGATTTCTCTATGACCACTCCCCTATTAATGGGTATTTTAAACATCACGCCGGATTCGTTTTCGGATGGGGGGAAGTATTTTTCTTCCAAAGCTGCTTTGGCGCATGCCGAGCAAATGATCAGGGCCGGGGCTGATATTATTGATATTGGCGGTGAATCCACCCGGCCCGGGGCGCGTCCTGTGCCGCAAGAAGAAGAGCTCAAACGGGTTGTTCCTGTTGCGGCGCACCTGGCAAAACATTTCCCAAAAATTCCTGTGTCCATAGACACCACAAAACCAGAAGTGGCGCGCCAGTGTTTGGACAAGGGCGCTGCCATTATTAATGACATCTCTGCTTTAACAGATCCTCAGATGACAGCACAAGCTGTCAT
>JANQER010000188.1 GCA_028278255.1 Elusimicrobiota bacterium
GACCGATCCACATACCCATGTACCCCATCCATCCACACATGCGCCAGCCCCTCGGCAAAACCATCCGCCTGATCAAACTGCGCAGGAATCACCACCTTCCCCTCTCTATCCACAAACCCAAACTTATTCTTCACACGAAACGGCGCCAGCCCCTCAGAAAACCGAACCCGCTGATCCTGCCCTGTCACCCGCACCTTCCCCTTCTTATCAATATACCCGTACAAATGACTCGTCAAAATCACAAGCGCCCGTTCCTCATAAAAACCATAATCCAAACCCGTGTAACCCGCCAACTGCAAAGGAATCACAATCTTGCCCTGCCGGTCAACATAACCATAATGCCCATCTTGCCACACGCAAGCCAACCCATTTGAAAAAGCATCCGCCTTCTCAAAATCACCTGCAAAAGCCCTGTCTCCTCTCTTATTAATAAAATAAAACCAATGACCCTGCCGCACAGGCGCCAATCCCTCAGAAAACACCCCTGCCTCATCAAACGACTCAGCAATCCTCATCTCGCCTGCCCTATTCACATACCCCCAAGCCCCATAAGAAAAAACAGCTGCCATTCCCTCGGAAAAACGACTCACTGACAAAAATTGCGGCTGAACAACCATATGCCCCTTTGTATCAATAAACCCCCACCGCCCCTTCACATTCACAGCCGCCAGCCCCTCAAAAAACCCCTCCAAAACAATCTTCTGCCCGTCATAAGTCAGCGCATCAAATTGAGGCGCCACCACCACCCGGCCTCTCTTATCAATCACCCCATAAACACTCCCCTTCCGCACAAAAGCCACACCCTCCTGAAAAGGCCCTGCCCAATCATACACAGGCTTAATCACCTGCCGGCCCTGTTGATCAATAAACCCCCACTTCCCATTCTTCTCCACCTGCGCCAACCCATCAGAAAAACCAAAAAAATGAACATCCGTCAAATAATAACAAAACCCCGCATCCTCAAAGAACGAACGCTTTGACAATCCGGGGTTCTCAATTTTCCGGCCTGACTTATCAACAAAAATATACCGAAAAGCACTCTCCTCTCCCGCACCAGTTAAAACACAAACAAGCACGCACACAAAACACCAAAAAATAATTTTCAAATGACTAAAAAATGGATTCATATCAGATCACACAGGAAGAACAAAACATTTACTCGCATAAAAAATTTTCTGCTCTTGAAAATTTTTTATTTCCACTCGTACTCCACGTACCAGTCATCATGAACAGGCGTATACGCCACACCAGAAGACCGCGGCCTCCAAATGGCAAAAAAATTCTTGGTCAAAGGTTTGGGAGGATCCAAAGAAAAAACAAAATTGCGTGTTGCATCGGCAGGAAGATCAGAATCGGGGATCATATTCACAACAACTTGCTGTTCATGTCCGGACGCCATCCGCTTATACACACGAAACGCATTCACAGACATCAACAAATCCAAATAAGACTTATACCGCGCCGCAGAAAGCCCGGTGGCGGCCAGCACATCTTTCTTCTCATACACAACAAAACGATCTTGCGGCGATGTCCACTTCCCATCAAACAACCAAAAATCGCCCACATTGCTCTGCCCCACAGAAAAAACCCCTGACTCCTCAAGCATCATATCCCGCAGCTCAACAAACTCAGCCCTATGTGTCCCAAAAAAACCAATGGACACATCCGGAGCAGGAGACCGAACAGCGCGCGCCACAAAAACAATAACCGTCAAACAAAAAGCGGAAACAACCAGCTTCCCCAGCCGCGTCCGCTTTTTCCGCATCCTCTTCAGAGGCGGCTTACTCGAAATAAAATAATGTTTA
>JANQER010000223.1 GCA_028278255.1 Elusimicrobiota bacterium
GGCACAGGCAAAGGCGCTGGCGCTTCTTTCTTTCCAGCCTTCTTCCCCCAAGAAAAAAACTCCGACAAGCTCTTCCCTTCCAGCGCCACCGGTCCCCCCACAAACACTCCGGCCAAAAAAATCACTGGCACAAACAAACCGCGCAACACTCTCCCAAATCTCAACATAAAGTAATGCCTCCTTTGAAGTGCAACCTATTCAGGCAACTGTTAGACCCTGAACAACAAAAAAAGTTCCCGCCTAAAAAAACAGCAGGGGCAATAAAACCTTCATTGCCCCTGCCATTATAACAAATACAAATCATCCGTTCACTTATGACTGCGCATCTGTATTCTTCAAAACAGACGACACAGTTGCCACAACACTGGAAATATCAGACAAGTTGGACGGAATAATCATGGTGTTATTCTTACTTGCCAGCCGGCCGAACTCATTGATATACCGCTCAGCCACTCTTAAATTCACAGCATTCATCCCGCCCTTCTCATTAATGGCTGTGGCAATCTCCCGTATCCCATGCGCTGTGGCTTGAGCCACCTTTTCAATTTCCGCGGCTTTACCATCAGCTTCATTAATATACTTCAGCTTCTCCCCTTCTGACCGCGCAATCAACTCCTGCTTATCTCCCTCAGCCCGATTGATCTTGGCCTGCTTCTCTCCTTCAGACTCAGCAATCATGGCCCTCTTCTCCCGCACCGCGCGCATCTGCTTTTCCATGGCATCCTTAATACTCTGTGGCGGAATAATATTCTTCACCTCGTACCGTGTCACTTTCACGCCCCACGGATCAGACGCAGCATCAACAGCCGACACAATCTGCGCATTGATCGTATCCCTTTCCTCAAAAGTCTTATCCAACTCCAACTTACCGATAATACTCCTCATGGTGGTCTGGGCAATCTGCGTGGACGCAAACCGATAATCATCAATTCCATAAGATGCTTTTCTCGGATCCATCACCTGCAAATAAAGAATCCCATCCACTTCCACGGCAATATTATCCCTGGTGATACAAGACTGAGGCCTCACATCAATGGCCTGCTCTTTCAATGTATGTCTATATGCCACACTATCCACAAAAGGCACCAAAATATGAAACCCTGCATCCAATGTCACCCGATACTTCCCCAACCTCTCTACAATATAAGCGGATTTCTGCGGCACTATTTTAATAGTGAGAACCAGCACCACAAACGCAAATATCACCAAAAACACAAAAAACACAGTCAACATCTCAGCCATAACCATCCTCCTTTTCTTTACTGTTGGGAACAATCGCGACCGTTCCCGACCAATATCAAATCCGAAACAAAAAAGCCGCATGCAGATTTACAATTTTAAATTTTAAATTTCCATTATCCGTACCATTATTTGGTTATTGTTCCTTGGTCATTGGTTATTCGCTGCGTTTCCACCTTCATCACCAGCCCTTCCCTGGCCACAATAACAACCAATGCATCTTTCGCAAGCTTTTCGCGTGACTCAGCATTCCAAGGTGTGCCCCGAAACAAAATCTTCCCTTGCTCACCCGGACCAAAATCACATAAAACCGTGGCCTTCTGACCCACAATATCATCCATATCCTTCTCTGTCCCCAAAGAATCCTTCTTCAGTCCGTAAAAATAACCCTTCAAATACTTCCGCAGTATAACAAGCGACAAAACCGATGAAAACAAAAAAACCACAATCTGCACATTCACAGAAATATCAAACAAAAACACCACCCCGGCTACCACCCACGCGCCAATCCCGAAAAAAATCAAAATAAGCCCTGGCACAAACAACTCACACATCAACAACACCAACCCCAAAAACAACCACACCACCTCAGCTGACACATAGGTATCAAATAACGCCATGATCATCTCCTTTCACAAATCAAACTCTTCCCACTCCATTATACCACTCCCCAAACAATCAAATCCATTACAATGTACACCTTTTATTATAATCGCACAAAAAACGCATTGTCCGCAGATTTTCTTTAATGCATAACCGACCAATCAAAATTTATGATAAAATTATATTATCAGAAAAAAACCATAAACAGTTCAGATCTACTATGGTCTTTGTAATTGCCTGATTCATCAGGCGCTTTTACCTGTAATTGCCTGATTTATCAGGCGCTTTTCAAAAAACGACTATCTCTAACGGACACACAATGCCAACAGACCCAGACAAAGAAAAACACACAGAATGGCGAAAAGTCGTGGTGGCCCTGATCAACCGGCTCACCCCCAAATCACTGGCCATATTGGTGGCCTTAGCTTTTGTCCTCACCACAGGCATATTCATCACCGCTGTGGTCACTTCTGCAGTCACAGGATCCAGTGTCAAACTCTTTGGCATACATATCCGCACACACGCACAAGAAAAAATAGATGTTCGCTTAAATATTCATTTTGACCCGAATATCGTCAACCCACGCACACCGCAACTAAATGTGGAGGGATGGATCAAAGAACCTGACGGGGACGAAATAAATATCCCTGTCCGAAAAATCGTGGATTATGGTGGGATTTATGTGGAAGCTTCCCTGCCAGACGCCAACTCACCTTTTTTTGTCACGATTGAAACGCCGACCGGCACCTGGAAAAGTGACGACTACAGCCTCACAAACTCACGCCTCAATGCCTATCCCATGCCAAACATGGAGGATCACGGTGGATAAAAAACACGCACAAAAAATCTTTTTAATTACTGCTCTACTGGCTGTGTGCAGCATTGCTGCGCGTGCAGAGATAACGACCAAAAACACGTCCCAATATATTGGCAATGGCCGGTGGAAATGGACAGTCTTTTTACAAGGCGCCGATGAGATATTAGACCGCATTGACCACGTGGAATACACACTTCACAAAACCTTTAAAAACCCCATACGCAAATCTTTTGATCGGGAAAATGGTTTTGCCTTGTCTTCATCAGGCTGGGGCACTTTCCGCATCAAACTCACCCTCTTTCACAAAAACAACACCCAGTCTGTCATGCATCACAAACTGGTGTTCAAAGAAACAAAAGCTGTTCAACCCTACCAGCTCAAAACAACCAACTGGTCCCGTCAAATAGAACAAGGCTGGTGGGAATGGGGCATCCAATTAACCGGCCCGGCTGATGAACTCAATCAAGTGCGCTGCGTGGAATACACGCTGCACAAAAGTTTCCCAAACCCCGTGCGCACCATTTGCGACCCCTCTACGCATTTCCAAATCAAAGCCCGCGGCTGGGGCACATTCACCATACCCGTCAAAGTCATACTCAAAAACAAATCCATCCTCCGCTTAGAACACCAGCTCAATTTCCAATAAAACCAAAAAGATTTCACGCATTCACCAGACCAAACCGCCTAAACCAATGCAGCATCCCATCAGGCATTTTTATGATGAATCAAATATCGTCCTATACTTTTTGAAAAAACACTAAAATCATTCAACTCATCCATCTGATCAAAAACCAACTTCAAATCCACCTTCAAATAATCATGCACCAAAATATTGCGCAAACCAGCAATTTTAGAAAATCTGCCGGAAAACTTGCCGGACAAAACCCCTTTTTTACCCAAAAGCCCAATGACCTCACGATTGGTCCCGGGATGCGGCCAGCCTTCTGAAGCAATCACCAATTCACAGATATCCAACACACACTCAACAGCCAAATGCAAATACCTAAAAAGAGCAGCTTCCAAAAACGGATCATGCGACACTTTTCGAAAACCAAAAGAGCGGATTTTTCTAATATAACCGAAATATTCCTTCAACGCGCGCAAACGAATATCAATCCCATGCCGGTCTGTCATGCGTTTAACCCATGCAGCGCCACACGTCTCAACATCATGGCAGCGCTCCTTTCCATAACCATCTGACGGTCATAATACAAAGACATTGTTCTGGCCTCAAACCGGATTCTGGCCAATTCATTGCGGCAAAAAATCTTTTCCCCGGTGGAACAAGCCCGAAAAGCCAACAAAGGCGGTGCGTCATTCAGAATGACCATATCCACATCATCTCTATGCAACAGAGAGCTCACTTCCCCTATCAATCGCAAACGAATATCCAGCCTATTTTTTGCGGGCACGCAAGAATTCAGACAAACAGCAATATCAATATCACTCAATGGGGCTGCCTTCCCGGCAGCGCATGACCCATATAAATAAGCAAACGCCACTGGAAATCTCCTAAAAATAGCACTCAAGTTTTTCATCTTCATAAGCAAAATTATGCCATTTCCCGCACTCTGCCGCAATCTAAAATACCCACAAAAAAAAGACACTTAAGCATCAATTGTTTAATATAATATTATTACTTTATCTTTACAAAAAGAGGTGTCCTATGACGCACGAACCAATGGCCGACTTTCCCAAACTCTATTGCCCGTATATCCGGCAGACATTTCCTGTGAACAAAGACCGGTTTCGCGAAAAAGGCGCACGATTCGGACTCCGGGCGCCTGAGGTTTATCTGGCAGTGGACCAGGTCAATCCCGGTTACGAATGGGTCTTTGATGACCCGGACACTTTTGCCGTGGAAAAGCTCAATGGCTCCAATGTCAAAATCAAAACAGAAAAAGGACGGCTCACGGCCCTGCAAAACCGAAAAAACATCATTGACCCGCTCCAAATCCTGCACGGCAAAACCTTTATCATCGAAGGCATCTTCCGCTCTGTGGGCAAAGGTTACATACAAGAAAACGGTGAACAAGCCGGAGAACTCATCGGCCCCAAGGTCAATGCCAATCCGTACAAACTCGATTTCCACGAATGGTATCCCTTTGACAAAGCCGTCAAAGACCTCAGATACAAATCATTCCATGACCATGACCGCACATTTGCCAATTGGAGCGCCTGGTTCAAAGACTGGCTCCACTCGCGGTACTACGCCAAAAAAAAACCATACGGCCAATCCCAAACAGACAGCAAAGACAAAGTCTTTGCCGAAGGCGTGGTGTTCTACAACCTCAAAAGACAAAATGAAGGCAAAACCTGGCGGGCCAAACTGCGCAGAGACATGTTTGATTGGTACTACGAAGGCTTTGACATCCAGGGCTACACCCCAGCCGGCCGCACTCAATCCGAGGACCAAGAACAATTCGATTAAGGTCTTGGGGGACACTGCTCATTATTAAATTGTTTTTAGGGGTTATTAAATGACATGAAAATCTATGATTAAGGTTGGCCGTCTGATCAGACATAAAAACCACTGGATATTTTCCAGAACGTCCCGCAGACAAATCTCTAACAATACGCATCAACTGCTCATGATTCATGCTAAATTTTTTTGATTTATATCATCGATATTTTTATATAATCAAATAATCAGATTGTCTTTTTTCAAAAATATTAATACTTTTAACGAGTAAAGTGAACAAGAAAACCTGAGGAGCTCATTTATGACCGGTGAAGAAATTTTAAAAGATGTGAAGGCTCACCGTAAAGAACTCTTAGAATTGGCAGATAAGTATGGAGCAAAAAACTTACGGATATTCGGTTCCGTGGCAAGAGGTGAAGCACAAGATGGAAGTGATATTGATTTATTAGTGGAATTAACCCCAGGGCACGGTTTCTTCTCACTTGTAGCGTTTGAGGACGAAGCGGAAAACCTTCTTCATCGGAAGGTTGACGTTGTCACAGAAGGAGGGGTTAGTCGTTTTATACGTGAGGAAGTATTATCCCAAGCAAAAGCCATATGAAAAATGATCTTGTCTATATCAAACACATTTTAGAAGCTGCGGAAAAGGTTGTCAAATATACGGATCCCCTTTCTGAAAATGCTTTTTTGATTGATGAAAAAACTCAAGAAGCTCGTGATAAACTTATACATGACTATATGGGTGTTGAAGAAAAAACAGTCTGGGACACAGCCAAAGACGACATCCCTCCACTTGTACAAAAGTTAAACCACATTGTAGAGGCATAAAAGGATTGACCCAATTTTTCAATTATATTTTGTCGTTCTGCAGGGAAAGCTACGACATTCTGATGTATGGCCTCCCAGCATATTAGTGGCCATAAACACTTGAAAAACCATGCCTGAGATTTAACCCCCCAATGCAATTAAGATAAGCCTGATTCTTATAATGGACCCATTGACTGAAGGCGAAACTCACAAAAAAGCATCCCCAGGCAACCCATTTCCACCTGTTTTCAAAACGATTTTTGCACAAGCCAGCGCATCAGAAGCCGCATCATGGTGCTTGAGTGGAATACGGAAATAACGGCAAACATCTGACAATTTTGTCGGATAAATACGCCAAACCCGGCGGGCAAGTTTCATGGTACAAAGAAATCTCAACTCCGGCAGAAAAACGCCATCCACACCACAACAAGCCTGCAAAACTCTCCTATCAAATGACGCATTGTGCGCAGCCACAAACTCAACACCTTCAAGCAATTGGCGAATACGCGGCCAAATCTCCCCGAACACCGGCTGATCAGCCACATCCTCCCAAGTGATGCCATGCAAATAAGAAAACACAAAATCACGCCTGGGCGGACGGATCAAAGCACAAAACTTCCGGGTGATTTTCCCCTTTTCCGACAACAAAACAGACACAGCACAAGCGCTGTCAGCCCCATAATCCGCTGTCTCAAAATCAATGGCTGCAAATTTATAAAATCCTAAGCTATTTCTATTCTTACTGATTTGTCTCATAGTCAATAATCATTCCAAAACACAAAAACGCTATTTCAGATCTTTCCCAACCAAACATTACCATACGAAAGAATGGCTGTCAATCCCTGCTAGACCCGTTTAAAATGTAGTGTTGTAGCCTGCCGATTTATCGGCTCTTTTAAGGTTTTACCCAATTATAATGGATCGGAGTAATACAATAGCAGAGCCTATATGCTAACCCGAAAATTTCAGTTGCCTGATTTTTTCGACTGAAATAATGGAACAAAAAAGTGCAACTGACATTTTCCCCGAAGGGCTCGGAATGTGGGCACGCTGCGACCATGTTCCGAGGGGTGAACCCAGGGCAAAGCCCTCCTCCCTTCCGACAAACAGAGATCATGCTTAGCAGCATGGTGAACTCTGCGAAGGGAATTTCTCAACTGAGAAATTCGGGCTAATACCAATGCGGTTTAGATAAGCCTGATTTTTGTAATTGCTCCATTTATGGAGCGCTTTTAACGCATTTATTTGGTTTTAAAAAGCCCGATAAATCTAGCCATATCCGGCTTTAGACGGAGGGCAGCTACGCTTATCTAAACCGCATTGGGGCTAATACTAAACACTTAAAAAACTATGCCTGAGATTTAGTAAGTTGATTGAACTGATGAATGAACTCAATAAATGACACCCTCAAAAGACAAAATAAAGGAAAAACCTGGCAAGCCAAACTCAGACGGGACATGTTTGATTGGTACGACGAAGGTTTTGACATCCAGGGCCACACCCCAGCCGGCCGCACTCAATCCGAGGATAAAAAAAATTCAATTAACGATTCAACTTCCGCCACACCCTTGCCAAAGACCGCGCAATGGGTTTTGTCACATCATTGTCTGTCCAATACTCTGTATGAGACAACGGCGTCTTGCTCTTAAAAAATCCACCAACATTGACAGGCTTATCAGATGTCACTGATTTACGGTAAGAAGCATTAATGGTCTTGAGCGGATATCCAATCACATCATCCTTATCATAAAAATTGACCCACTCCCCTTTAATCTTCGGCCAATACTTTCTCAATTCAGGCGCAGGCACTTGAATAGGGATCCCAAAGTTCGGATAACGCAAACTCCACAAAGCCAAAGGACTGCCCAAGGTATACAAAAGAGACAAAGTCTTGCCCTTTTCCAAAGGCGTCCCCTTCATCACCCTCCGCACAGTCTTAGAAACACACTTTTTTTTCACATCTGTCTGAAGGTCATACAAATAATTGGACGCAATCACTGTGCCCAAACTATGCGCCACCACGCACAAAGGCGCATGGGGCCCTGCCTCTTCTGCCAAAGACCTCAATGCTTTGGCAAAAATCCAATGCACAGCATCATACACACGCCTTTCTTTGCTCACAGGCTGATACGCTATAGCATCTGCCGCAAAATCCACCATAAACCGCCGCACTTTCTTATACGCCAAAGGCCCGCCCTTCTTCAACTTCACCCAAAGATCATTCTCAGCCCCTTGGAGCACAGGTGACCACAACACAGGCTTCATCACCAAGTCTGGCCCAGATGCCCCATTGGAAACAAACCGCTTCCTCAGTTCCCGCATCAACCCATCCGCAAAATCCCTCTCCACCAGCCCAATCCCATGAATAATGGCCACTGCTATTTTTTGTGACATATCAATCCTTTGCAACAGAATAAGGGACAAGCACCAACTTCAAATTTGTAACCACTCAGGTAACCACGAATGAACACGGACAAGCACGGCAAAAACGAAAATATTATTATGTTTCTTTTTAAGTTAAAATATTTGTAAATGCTTTACCGTGTTTATCCGTGTTCATCCGTGGTTCCAATGTATTTTTTTGTAGCCCTAAGTAGTCACCAATTTTTACCGAACACCAGTGATTTCCGGTTCATCCGGGTGAGATTATCGCTTCTTCCCCAATTCATCCAAATAAGGCTCAATAAACTCGCGATAATGAATAGGTTTCAGCTGGCGTGCTTTCTCAAAATACTCTTTGGACTTCTTCGGCACTTTCTGATAATAATATCCCACACCAAGATACCAATTTCCCTCAAAACTATTGGGATTGCTTTTCAGGATCAACTCTCCGTAACCAATCAGCTCATCCAGCCTATTGGCGTCCACCAATCCAATGGCAATGTCATGAAACGACTTTTTTTCCGTAGACTGAGGCGCTGCTTTCCCGGACTTCCTCATCGCCCATATCAAACAAGGAAACATCAACACAACAAACCCCGCCAGCCCCATAAGCACCCATTTAATCAAAACAATGTGCTCAATCAAATCAGTGATTAATTTATCTTTCATAAACACCCCTTTCCCATATCTATCCTTATACAGATATTTTGGCACATAAATCAAATAAATTCCATATCTATAAAAAAGGCATACATAACCTTGAAATAATGCGATCAATCTAC
>JANQER010000248.1 GCA_028278255.1 Elusimicrobiota bacterium
TTTTTTCGTTTTTCAGTGTTCATCCGTGTCTATCCGTGGTTTCATGTTTTTTCATAAGTTTTTTTGACATACCCCCCCTTATTTGGGGCTTCGTGTTTCGAACTTACTCTTGCTGCGGCGGATATTGATCTTCTTGATTAATTCTTCGCCGGCTGAAACAGCGGCTTCAATTTTGGGATATCGAATATTCCGGTAACCTTTAATTGTTGCAGGAAGCTCAAACAACTTGACATACATATCATACAACTCATTGTCCGCGAAAATATTAAAACCACTGACCACATTCTCATACCACGCACGAAAAGCTTTTTCAGGCGCATGCCATTCCGGCCAAATCTTTCGGAGAAAACGCAAATTTTTCATAATACGCAGCTGCCAATCCCGGCTTTTGAGATCAAATTCAACGGCGCGTCCCAAAATTTTGAACTGAGGACGCGTGAGATGCACGTATTCTGTTTTGTCCCCTCTTTTTTTGTCAATACGGAAACGCTCATTGTCCCGCCGGAACTTTTCCGGAGCTGTGAGTAAGTGCGCCACATAAACCTCATCTTTGATGATCAGCGCCCGATACAAATTCACCAACACGGCTTTGGTGGCCATAAAACCGCGTTCTTTTTGATCCTTCTTGTAAACCGACCAAAGACTGCGCAAATATCTTTGCGCGTACCGTAACCCTTCAAATTGAATCAAATCATAGACATAGAGCGCGAGTTTGGCGCGCAAAGGCTCTTCAAATTCCATCCAACGCACGGCATCTTCCACCATTTTGCGGTATTCCCGCGCCAAACGTTTTCCCAGGAACTTGGTGGTTTTTAAAAGATCTGTCTTGTCCTGCAAAACCTCCCAGTATCCGGGCAAATGCATGGAAAACCGTACAAATCTATCAGGATGAGCCGCCACATGCCGACCCAGTTGAACGGCACTCAGGTTTTCCTCACGCTCGGCCGGCGGCACCATCATACGGACAGCGCGCGTCAGATTGTCCCATGACACAGGGATCAGACCGCGCTGAAAAGCAGCGCCCAATAATAAGACATTGCAATATAGTTTACTGCCGAAATATTCTTCAGAGATATTTGAAAAATCCATGCCTAAAAAGCGGTCGGGCTTGGTGTATTTTTTCAAAAGGTTCACCAATCCGGACACATCAAAATCATCTTTTCCCAAAAGCGTGCGAATAGTGGGCATTTTATGCATGTTCACCACAGCGGTGGTGCGCGCAGCGCCGGCCACGCGCAAATTCACTTTGGGATCCAATCCGCGCACAGCTTCCAAACAATCAATACCCAGCAGCAGGTCTGCCATGCCGTAGGGGATGATGGGCGAAGAAATATGTTCTTTTTGGGAATAAATCACATGCCCGTACACCCCGCCATTGCGAATGGCCAAACCTTTTTTGTCGGCAAACAAGACATGATATCCCTGCAAAATCCCGGCTTGAACCAAAATAGCCGTTGTCACCCCGGATCCCATACCGCCCACACCGGCTGTGTAACAATACCATACATCGTCAAATGAAGCGGGCGCGGGCATGGGCAATTGTTCTCCCTGAAACTCCGGCAAAACAGCCGGCGCTTGTGTCCGGCGTATCACCAGTTCCTCAAAAGAAGGACAAAATTTGCCGTTTGTGCACGCCCCGTCAGCCACACACAAACTCTTGTCCGTGATGATTTTGGACCCGTGATGCGTGCCTTCCCGGGACAAACCCGGACATCCCGTGTCATTGGTGCACTCCAAACAAAACTCACACACTTCCGGGGTCACATTGATGATCTTTTCCTCAGGCAGAAATCCTTTTTCCCGGATTATTTTTTTCTTTTCCCGGCGCACCCGGCGGTGATAGGTGATGCCGCATTCCTTGTCAGCAATGATGATTTTAACGCCTTCTTTCAGGATCACATCCTCAATCAAGGACCTGTAAGAATTCCTATAAGCCGGATTCACCCGAAAAATCGGCACGGAATCCTTGGCCATGCCGCGGACAAGGAATTCAATGCTTTGGGCAAATGTGTCTTCAAACACCACATTCTTATCGCTGCCAGGCGTGGGTTGATGTCCTGTCATGGCTGTTGTGCCGTTTTCCAGAATAATATAAGTGATGTCCTGTCTGTTTTTAATGGAATCTGAAATGGCCACCATGCCTGAATGAAAAAAGGTGGAATCTCCTAAAAAAACCACTTGTTTATTCTGCACAAAAGGGTCAATGCCGGCGCCGGTGCCGCCGCCCAATCCCATGCCTGAATAATTCTGCATCAAGCCGATGTTTGGTTCAAACTGCAGCATGGAATGGCATCCGGATTCTCCGTGAAAAATAACATCAATGGGCGCTCTGTTGTGTTTCTTTTTCATATAATCAGTATTGATAAAATCGTTTTTAATGGCCTTGGTCACAACAGATGAATCACGATGCGGACATCCCGGGCAAAATGTGGGCGTGCGAAGCGGGATGTTGACCTGGTAATCGGCTGTTCCCACAACCGCCTGATAAGAAGCTTTCAAACGACGAATATCCTTCCGTGAACAAGGGATCACGCCTTTTTGAATAAGAGGCGCCAGCCTTTCCACCAAAACAGACGCATTGATACCGCGCACACTGGGAATGCCGGGGTAATCATTCGGGAACTTTTTGCCCCAAATGGCAGGCATTTTTGAGATTCGCCCTTCCTGCAAGGCACGCTGCAAAACACGGCCCACCTGAGACTCCAAAAAATCACGCTTTTCTTCTATCACGTAAAGATGAGTCACCTGTTGAACAAATTCCAATAATATTTTTTCATCCAAAGGATAGGTCATCCCGTATTTGAGAACAGGAAATTCATTCTCCAACTCCATTTCCTGCAACGCTTGGGACAAATAGCAGAAGGACAAGCCGGCCGTCACAAACCCCACAGATGGTTGTGTTTTGGTTTGCGGCCAATGAATCTGATTCAACTGTCTCTGCCGTGCGCCTTCAATCACCCGCGCCATGCGCGCTTGCAGCGTGGCTTCGCAAAAAGAAGTGTGCGGCGGAATCATGACCATGTCTTTCACGGAAATATGAGCGGACGATAAAAATGTTTTTTGATGCTTGTTCACCGCCGGATAAATGTTCGGCCGGCACTGAACGCTGCCCCCGCCGTCTGCTTGGTTCGTGGTGATCACATAGGTCAAATAAAGATCAGACAAACCGGACAACTCAAAAGAATCTTTGATCCAGTCTTTAATTTCCTGAAAAGTGGAAGGCTCTATCACAGGCATATTCAAATGCATGCTTAAAAAACGGGAATCTGAATTGATCTGGGTGGTTTCATTCCAGGGATCATCCCCCACCACCACAAGCGCCCCGCCTTTGGGTTTGCGCGGTTCAGCCAAATTCCCAATGGCCAAACCGTCAGCCGCCACGTGCATGCCCACGGATTTCATAATAGACATGGCGCGCAAGTCAGCCATGCGCGCGCCATTTAAACGCGCAGCGCTCAAGGCCTCATTGTTGGCAATCTGGGCCACAATGCCTTCTTCCGTCAACAGGTCAGACGCACGGCTGATCGTATCAAACACATCAGACACAGGAGAGCCTGGATACCCGGTGATCAAGCCCACACCGCCTTCCAACGCGCCTTTCAATAGAAGCTCATTGCCTGTAAAAGGTTCCCTGCCATGATCTTTTGTAAAGCGTTTGTCCATGTTGACTCCTTCATCAAATTTTCGATTGAAAAACAACTTGTCGTAGGGGCGGGCCTCCATGCTGCTAAATATGGTCCCTGTTTGCAGGAAGGGAGGTGTCCGCCCTCGCAGACAAACCATTCAACATAAACGAATTGATTAAAAATGCCGTGTCATTTCTCTAATCGGGCGGACACAAGGCCCGCCCCTACGACAATGTATTCTAATTTCTAACACTGTTTAACAGTTCCCGCGCATGCTGAAGGCTGACTGAATCATCTTTTTTCTTGTTCATGCTGCCAAACATGCGCGCAATTTCCTTGACGCGGTCTTCTTCTGACAATTGATGCGCTTTTGTATAAGTGCGGTCTTTCTTGACATGTTTCTCTACGGAAAAATGCGCTTCAGAGCAAGCCGCAATCGTGGCCAAATGCGTGATGCAAATCACCTGGTGTGTTTTTCCCAATTTAGACAGTTTCCTGCCCACGGCCATACCCATGACCCCGCCCACGCCTGCATCAATTTCATCGAAAATCAAAACAGGCACATCATCTGTTTTGGCCAGCACGGATTTCAACGCCAGCATCACCCGGGACAATTCTCCGCCAGATGCCACAGAAGCCAATGGCGCACGGCCTTCTCCCGGATTGGGTGTGAAATAAAATTGTACAAAATCTGCGCCTGCACCGGTGAGCTTGCCCTCAGGATATTTGTCCACTGTCACATCAAAACGCGCCTGGGGAAAACCCACTTCTTGAAATTCTTTCTGCACCTGATCGCACAGTTTCTTGGCTGTGGATTTCCTTGCACGGCTCAATGCCCCGGCATGTTCCTTGTATGTCTTTTCTGCTTGATGGACTTTTTCCGACATGTCCTGACTTTTGCCTTCCAAATTTTCCAGCCGGTCCAACTCCTGCGCCACTTTTTGCCTATACCCGATCACTTCTCCCAAAGTCGGGCCGTATTTCTTTTTCAGCCTGCTCAGCAAATCAAGGCGCGCCAGTGTGTCATCCAAACGCTGGGGATCCAAGTCGATTTGGCCCAGAAAAGCATCAAGCCTTTGCGCGCTTTCTTCCAAATTGACCAAGGCCTGCTGCACCATGTCAGCGGTTTCACCCAGATCAGCGCCTAATTCCTGAAGCGATTCCACATTCTTCTGCACACGCTGAACATCCTCTGTCACAGAAGCTTCTTGACGGCGTAACACGCTGACAGCTTCCTGTGCCAAATTTTTCAAACGCTCGGCGTTTTTGAGCTGAGGGAGAAGCCTGTCCAATTCCTCCTCTTCTTCCGGTTTTGGGCCAGCGGTTTCCAGTTCCTGTTTTTGAAACCGATAAAGGTCTATCCGCTGAGCCCTTTCTTGTTCAGACAAAGAAAGCGCTTCCTTTTCAGACACAAGCCCCTGCCAATGCGCATAAGACGAGGACACAGCCTCACGCTGTTTGTCCAAATGGCCAAAAGCATCCAACACATCCCGCTGTTCCGAAGGCTTTAAAAGGAGCTGGTGTTCATGTTGCCCGTGCGAATAAACCAAAAATTCGCCCACGCGGATCAATGTCCCCAGATTCACAGGGTTGTCATTGATAAACCCCCGTGACCTGCCCGAAGCGTCCACTTCCCGGCGAATAACAATCTCCTCTTGCTGCTGATTTTCTGAAACAAGCTCCAGTTCCTTCAAAACCTTTTTCAAGCGGCAGGAGCCCGCCTTGAACCCTGCGGCCACTGACAGGCGCGCCGTGCCTTTGCGCACCTGCTGGGCGCTGGCCTTGTCCCCTAAAGTCAAACCCAAAGCTTCCATCACAATGGTCTTGCCGGCCCCGGTTTCTCCGGTCAGCACATTCAACCCAGAAGAAAACTCAAGAAGCGTGTCTTCGATTAAGGCGTAGTTTTTAATAGATAAGTAGATTAGCATATGTTTATTATCTGCTTGAAACTAGAAATTAGAAATTATGGCTCTTTCACGGAATCGGTGGATAAAAACCTTACAAAAAGATTTTTTATGGTTAAAAGCCGCGCTTCGCGCCCCGCTCAATACATAAAGAGATCTACAGATTACGCAGATGACACAGATTAAAGACAAAGATAAAAGACAAAAAGAATATCTTTTTGCATTC
>JANQER010000259.1 GCA_028278255.1 Elusimicrobiota bacterium
CCTTAATCTGGCGGAAAAAGGCACCATACCCGCACTCCCGGCGCTTTGGATTTGCAATGTATTTATGATGGTGGTGGGATCAATTTTATATATCAGGAGACTGAGAAATTAAGAGGCAAAGGGCAAAGAGCAAAGAGTAAAAAAATGCCTTTATATTTTATTTATTCCTCTTGGCTCTTGGCCCTTTGCTCTTTGCCAAAAAATACCATGACCAAAATATCAAAATATGTGTTAAAAGAATTTCTGGCGCCGTTGGTGTTCAGTTTCAGCGCTTTGGCTGTGCTGATGCTTGTGTCTGAACTCATGGAGCGTTTGGATAAATTCATAGCAGCCAAAGCAGGGTTTGGGGTTGTACTTCAATACCTGCTGTCCACACTGCCTGTGCGCGCTATTGAAATACTGCCTGTGGCCGCTCTGTTGGCAGCGCTTTTTTCTTTGGGCAATCTGTCCCGCAGGCAGGAAATCACAGCGGCCATGTCCGGCGGCATAACGCCCTGGACAATGGTAAAACCCATTCTGTTCTGCGGCCTTGTGCTGAGTCTTTTTTCATGGATTCTCAGTGAAGGCGTTGTGCCATGGGCCAGCCAAAAAGCAGAGAACCTTTGGAACATTCAAATTCGCCGCCTCACTTCTCCGCGTCAAACAAAATTTAACAACCTGGCAGTGGCCGGAGAAAAAAATACTTTCTATTCCATTGGCATGCTGGATACAGATGAACAACTCATGGAAAACATTGTGATTGATAAAATGGACGCCAATGGGCTCATGTATCAAATACAAGCCAAATCAGCCAAATGGGAGAATTCCATTCTGGTTTTCAGAAACGGGATAGAACGTTTTTACAAAAACAATGGATTGACCATTGCCAGCCAGAAAGCCTTTACAAAAAGAGAAGGACCGCTGAATGATTTCAGAGGAGAAAACTGCGTACAACCGGAAGATTTGGTCCCCAGAGAACCGGATGCAGAATGCATGAACTACAAGAATTATAACAGGCATCTCAGGCGGTTGCGTACCCTGGGAATTTCCACGCGCAAACAAGAAGTGGAACTACATTTGAAATTGGCCTTTCCTTTCACAAGCTTTATTGTGCTTTTGCTGGGAATTCCCTTTGCATTTCAAAAAACCGGCGGAAAAGTCAAGGCCATTGGTTTTGCCCTGGGCACAGCATTTTTCTATTTTGGACTCATGCAAATCGGCCGCGCTCTGGGACAAAAGCCCTGGTGCCCGCCCATCCTGGGCGCTTGGTTTTCCAATTTGGTGTTTATCTGTATTGGGACGGTTTTGTTTTATCGGATGACAAAAAAATCATAGTCGTAGGCAATTTATTTAATTACAACTATCTTCCCCATCTTTGTCTGTGATCCGGCTTCTATGCGGTAAAAGTACAAGCCTGAAGCGATTTTTTCACCACCGCTGTTTTTGCCGTCCCAATCATATTCATATATCCATTTATAATCACTTGTCGGCTCATTGGATCCGATTTTCAAAGTCAAATGGCTGCCAGACACTTCACGGACCCTTTTGCCTTCTGCATTAAAAATATCCAATTTCAGATCCCCTGCTGTGGCAGGCTTGCTGAGCTGAACAACAATTGTGGTGAGTGTGCCGGAAGGAGCGCCTGTACGCACAGGATACTTGGACAAATTCCCTGCAGGATTGGGGTAATTGACTGTGTCAATCAAAGCAATATCATTGGAGGCTCTGAAAAAATTAACCTCAGCTGAAAGAGTGCCTGTTCCCACACCGGAAATACCGGCAATTGTCAGCCAGGAAGGCCGGCCGCTGTGAAGCGTGGTCAAAGATGATTCGACATTTTGACTGTCCACAAAAGCATCGCCAAGCCCGATGTCCCCTCCCCAGGGATTCACGGACTCGCCGTCTGCTTCCACCAAATCAATGCCCAAACGATTGAACCCATTATCAGAAGGCGTATTCACCGTATTATTGGCCAGCACTGTGCTGTTCAAAGCCACACTGTCATCAATATGCCACACCACCAACCCTCCTGACATAGGGAGGCCTCTGTCATAACCAGCGCCGGATGCGCGCAAACGATATTCCATCAGAAAATATTCCTGACCAAAAACAGCGGCCTGATTAAAGCCATTGGAGTTTGTTTCCGAAGGGGCCAAAGTCAAACTGCCGGACACATTTTGAATGGAACCAAACCCCAAAAATTTCCGGCACCACGGATCCAAATGCGGCGGATTGGACCCGTCCTGGGTTCCACCGCCGGTTAAATCTCCTGTATAAGGAAAATCCATTAAGCTCCAAGCGCCCACTGTGGATCGGCCGCCGTCATCTGATATATCATACAAATCCGGCAAACCCAATTGATGGCCATATTCATGACAAATCACCCCCAAAGGGCTGTACCCATGAGCTTCTGACTCAGGCACAATGGTAAATCCCGGGAACGTATGGCCGCTGACAGTCTGAACATCCGACAAATAAACAGACCAGATATCACTGGTGGAACCGGAAGTTTCCTGGCCATTGCCGGCATGATAGATCATCACATGATCATAATGGCTCATGGTATAATCCACTGCCGCCGCAGCCGCGGCATCATCAAAGAGCGCCTGATTATGAGACAAAAAATTAATGTTGTTGTTATAATTGTTGTAACTGCCCAATCGATAAGATCCCTGCAAACCTGCGGAACCGCCTGATGTGCGCGTGGACACAGTAAAAGTCGGGAAAAATGTATTGTATGACACTTCCACAAAATAATCCCGCATGCTCTGAAAAAAGGCCTGCGCCCCTGCCAGACTGGTGCTCATCTGCTGCGTGGGAAAATCCACCCGGATCACCAGCACCTGAGGACTGGGGTTCGATGGCGGCGCCATCAAAGCACCTCTGGCTTTGGCCGCCTTAAACGCAGACGCGCGCCGTAAAGCTTCTGGCACATTCACAAAGCACGTGCGCTTCCCCGGCGCATTAATCCCCGGACCTGGCGGCACAGCGTGCAAGGAAACAATTTGCCCAATAAAAACAGCTGCAACGCCTATCATCCTATAATTGATTTTTCTTAACATTCATCCCCTCTCATCGTTTGGTAACATCAAAAATAAACCCGAAACTCGGTCTTCCGCGAGACACTTTGGCTATATCCCTATTGTACAAAAATATCCCCAGCTTGGCTGCTGGGGATATTCTCTAAAACCCAATCAATCGAAACAATTGACTATTTGGACCTTCTTTAAAACATCACAGACATATTGATGGCTGCACGCGCGGCTGAGGGGAACTCGTCTCCGTCTTCGACTTTCACGCGGTCAGAACTCACGGCTGCGCCCACATCCAGACGGAAATGCATAAGATTGAGCCCCAAGCCCCCTGTGTAAGCCAAACCTGACCCTTCAGCAATATTTTTAAGAACCCCGCCTCTAATGGCAAAATTCAGCCATGGCTTGTTGATGAGATTGATCTCAGCGCCTGCGCCTGCCAAACGGGATTTAAACCCGGGCAGCTCTGTGAGGTTGTTGGTCAAGTCAATATCTGCGGCGATCACAATCCAATCAAGAGGATAAAAAGCCGCTCCTGCACGCGCCTGAGGATCTAAAGTCAAATCAGTGAAACCAGCGTCTTTGGCTGCTTGAGGCTGGCTGAAACTGGGCTGATTGATATTGCGAATGGTTAAGCCAAAACGTGATTTTAAAAAGGTGTCTTTCATGTCATAAAGCACGCCCACATCAACCCCCAAATCCGTTGATGTTTCCACGTTTTTATCAAAATCATCCAGCAGATCATCAATATCCGCGTCCTCATCCGTCACATTGATCGTGGCATACCCCACATTCCCATTCATCACTTTGATATTGCCGCCCACATACAAATGTTCGAAGAGAGG
>JANQER010000297.1 GCA_028278255.1 Elusimicrobiota bacterium
CGGATCGGATTATTACACTATTGCGGGTACTTTTTACTTCCCGAGCGAACCCGGGAAATCGTTTGTCAGTCAAAATTTAAACATCAACCCATCAAGATATGTTGGCGGCGGGAGCTTCCGCCAATTGGGTTACTTTGGCGGCGGAGGATTCTCCCGGCGTTTAGATTACTTGCAGGACGGGTTGGATGCTGTCGGCATGTTCCCTGGCTTTGGAAATTTTGCTGATGGCACCAATTTCGGCATATCCCTTCTTAGAGGAAATTATAGACGAGCAGGATTCTCTTTGCTGTCCGCGGTTCCTGTTTTGGGAATTTTTACTACGGCTGCTAAAACTGGTAGAAGAGGCTTTAAAGGTCTTCATGCAATCAGTAATAAGATTAAAAACCGTCTTGTAATCGGGAGAGGAAAAGATTTGATTCGGCCAGGGGCTTTGAGCGTAGATGAATTTAAGTTGCAATGGCCATCAAGACTTCCTGATTTTAAAGCAGAGTGGAAAACAAATTCCAGTTTATTAAGAAGAGAAATGAGATTGAATCGGCCAATTAGAGATGCTTCGCCAGGTGATTTTAACGGGCCATTTTTAAATGCTGAGAGAAACCTTTTAAGAAATAGAGGTTGGGGTTATGATAGTAAAGCAGGTTTTTGGAGACCACGTGAATAAGAATATGCCACATAATTCAGGTTGGAACAGAGCTGGGTTGAAATTTGCTGAAAAAGCCATCAGTATTTTTTCATTTCTGATAAATGATTTCAAATTCACATGTACAATAAAGAATCTTAATCAGGTACGATTTGAGAGTGATTTAGTTTTCATCGATATTTTCCACGAAGAAAGATCGTGTCAGATTGATATTAATATTGGAAAAACTGGTTATGAATCGGAAGGATTTTCACTGCCAATATTAATTGGATTAAAAGAGTCCGATAAAGAAAAAAAATATAAGCGACTAATGGCATCAACTCCAAAACTAGTTGAAAGCGAGTTAAAAACTTTAAAAGAACTGCTAGTAGAGTTTGGGGGTGAAGTCCTTGGCGGTAAGGTTGAAATATTTTCTGATCTTAAAAGACGTTTCGATGCAAAGCAGAAAGAGTTTGCTCAGGAAGTTGATGCCCAATATATAAAACCAAAAGCCGATGAAGCATTTCGTGAAAGGGATTTTCAAAAAGCAATTAAACTTTATGAAAAAATATTTGATGAGCTATCTGATGTTGAGATTAAAAAGCTCGAATATGCCAAAAAACATTTAAAGGAATAGCTCTTTTAAGAGCACGTTAAAACATTGAATGTATAGGGTCTTAGGGACACTGTGAAAGCGCCGGTTAAGATCGGCATAAGGTAGCAAATGAAAGTTTTGCACAGCGAAGGAGTAACGAACCACACTGCCCCTGAGTCATGCGGCTGGAGTGGCAACACAGCGGCTGAAGCGTTGACAAGGTGGCGGTGGAAATTCGGAAAAACCTTCCTAATGGGAAGGTTTTGTGGTTTAGAGAGAGCAGAGGTTTAAAATGAAGCGCATACTGATATTCTTGTTAGCCATTTTATTATCAATCCCGGCAGCGGCCAATCCATTTGGTTTTGGTATGGTTTTACCAGGCGCAGGAAACCACACAGGCTCCATAGACGAAATCCAAATACACAACCGTGTATTGACAGAAACACAAATTCAAACTCGCTATGACATGGCGCCCCATTACCCGCTCAACCAGGCAAAAACGCCGAAAACAGCGTCTGACCAAATCACCGGAAAAATCAACACCCCATACACATTCACATTCCAAACGCATATGGTCAGAAACGGCGCGCGCATCAGGCTGGTACAAGAACTGCTTGGACACGAACAAATCAACACCATGCAAATCTACACCTACCTCACGCCACTGGACTTAAAACAGGCCTTTCACAAAAGCCATCCAAGAGGAAAAACCAAAATAAAAATAGACACTAAAAAATTAAACAGATAAAATGGAAGCAATATGAAATCAATCATCCCATCAGACAATATTCAACAAATGATTTATATTATCCGCGGACAAAAAGTCATGTTGGATGAAGATTTGGCTCAGCTCTATGAAGTGCCGACGAAAGTACTAATTCAAGCAATAAAAAGAAACCGCGCCCGTTTCCCTCAAGACTTTATGTTTCAATTGAATAATGAAGAAGCCCGTCAGATGCGGTCACAATTTGTGACCGCATCCAAACGCAACATACGATTTAAACCATACGCTTTCACAGAACACGGTGTGACAATGTTGTCGAGTGTCTTAAGAAGCCAAAAAGCCATACAAATAAACATTTTAATTGTAAGAGCTTTTGCTCGTCTACGAGAAATGGTCAATATGAACAGAGCCTTGGCTAAACGTCTGGCCGCCATAGAACGCCGGCTCACTGGTCATGAAGTTGATATCAGCAAAATTTACAAAATCATTTCAGAATGGCCTGGTACCAAAGAAATAACAGGTTTCAAAGCCATAGAAATCCCAAAACAGCCTGAATAGCAGTCCATCAAATCATTTGATACAATCTAACCCATGAAGCGCCTTCTATTATTGAACAATCAAAATAACATAAAAAATGATAAAATTTTAACAGATACAATGTTGGATAATTAACCGAATATCCATGAAGTGGCAGAGGATTACCGGAAATGCTCAATAATATAGGTGAACGCAGGCGGCTTCAGGCGACATCACGATTTATCGCTTTTCTTGATGAATGTGGAGATCATTCATTGGAAAAGATAGACAGGGATTTCCCTTAAATGGTGGAAGGTATTCCCTTAAAAGCAAAACGGGACACCCCGTTCCCAGGGTCTCCCGCCGACCAGGCATTCCCAGTCCACTTATAGAGTATCAGGTGTCAGCTATTTCGTCAATTGTTTTTTTAAGAAAGGTCAGGAAGACGGCCTAAAAATGTCTTTTTTGTCGTAAATTTTGTCGTAACTGACCCCAAAATACCCCAAAAATATCCCAAAAATGATCCTAAAATTGGTACAATTAAATCCGTCAAATATTTTTCCAAAAACCATCCATTTTCATTGGTTTTTCCGACGTTAATCTGATGGTTTATGTTCTTTGATATATAGGGGTAATACCGCGTATGCGGGCGCTGGGGAGTGGAACCGGTGTTGGGGGGCGACTGGCGCCTGTATTATTACGGCGCTAGATACTATGATCCAAGTATTGCAAGGTTTATCATCCCTGATCCCATATGGCCCAAAGCTGACGACCCTCAACAATTAAACAGATACGTTTATGTGCAGTAAACGTTTTTGGGAACTGGAAAGAAATATTGCGTATAATTTTCAAAAATGTCGACAAACGAGTTTTTGATAAAGAGGTTGTAGAGGCATTGAAATTGAAATAAATTTGTATCACATAAGAGGTGTTTATGAAAATGTGGAAAGATAAGAGAAGTAGTGTTATTTGTTTTATTTTATGGATGATTTTAAGTGTGTTTATTGGTTCAGGAGCCGGATTTTGTGTTACAGGCCATGAGGTTATTCAGGTCCATCCAAAGCCGGATTATTATGCTGCAGGATCATTTGTTGCCGGGCGTGATGGGAATTTTTATTTGTTTGGAGCATTAAATGGTACAAAAGGTTTATTGAGAATTACTTCAACAGGCGCTATGACAATGCTTGTGCCTATGAATATTTCGAATTTTTTGATTGCGGACAAAAAGGAAAATGTTTTAAGGTGCCTGCTAACCGAAGGAGGCGGCACCCCTCTTGTGAATGTTTGTTCTATTAATTTAGATAATCCAAGTGAAATAAACCAATCATATATGAGTCCTATGCCCAGTTCTTACTTGGTTTGTTCTTTTCTATGCAAGAAAAATGGGAATGTGATTGTGGGAGGTTATTTAAATGGGGTTAAAGGATTTATTGAAATCACGCCTGATGGAAATACCAGTACGCTTGTGTCAGAAGGTAATTTAGGAACATATATTCCTAACAATTTAGCATCTGATATAGAGGGTAAGTATGGTTTTGTCTTATTTGATAATACCTTGTCTAAATTTTCAATGAATGATGGCGTTTTACAGCGTCAAATAACTTTGTCTCCTACACTTTATGCTTCCTCTGTTGGTAATTTTGAGTATGGAGCGGATGAGAATATATATACAGTTGCTTTACTGGAGCCAGGGGGTGATCCTTGTGTTGTTTCTATCAGTAGCGCCGGAGCTGTTGAAGTTTTAGATGCTTATAATAATGGAGCTGTGGTCACGAGTGTTGATGGAACCAAACTTTATGTTTTTGAGACAGTAGATACATCCGCAGATGCAGCTTCTCATTTGTCACCTGGAATACGACCGGGTTTTAATGTGTCTATAGAAAATTTATCCGTAGCAACAGTCCCTAATTTGTCATCGGTACAATCAAGTCTTAATGTGGCTGTGGATAATGATGTTCAAATCCGTCAGTACACATTGAAAGCAGGACAGGTGAATGTGAATATCTCAGAGCTTTCTGAGAAGGTGATTATTCAAGGAGGAGCGAAAGGTTATGTGAATCCAGACAAAGGAGAGAATGCCCGTATTTATGTCAAACCTTCTGGAACCGGAACGATTGAGGTGAAAATATTTGATTTAAACGGCCGGTTGGTTTGGGAATATTCCGTTCAGGCTGGGGCAGTGGATTATGTGGACTGGCCAGGGCTAAATTTAAGCGGACAAGCTGTTGCTTCAAATGTGTATATAGTTCGTGTTGAAGGCGCTGGTATAAATGAAACAAAAAAGGTGGTGATTGTCAGATGAATATCAATATTAAATATGTTTTGATTTTTTCTTTGTTTTTTCTGTTTAAGGCCGGCATGGTTTTTTCATCCGGCAGTGGGACCTCCAGCTGTGAATTCCTTACTCAACCGGGATCAGCGCGTATTTCAGCTTTGTCAGAGGCTTGTGCCGCATTAAAGGGTGGGATTGCTTTGCTGAATCATAATCCAGCTGGTATTTATGGGATCGATAAAATGGATGTGTCTATGTTGTATAAAAAAGGAATGGCAGAGAATGATAATGCCAGCTTGTATGCCGGGAAACCGATGTTTTCTGGGGTGGTGGGGGTTTCCTTTTTGTATTCTGATACGGGAAAGGTTGAGCTGTTCAATGCGTCTGGAAATAAAATATCAAAAACAGGCAAAAGAGATATGGCGTTGTCTTTTGGTTATGCCAAGAAAATCAGTCAAATACCTGTTGGAATAAATCTTAAATTTATTTCTTCTGAAATTTTTGGTAATAAAGCCTCTTCTTATGCCATTGAAATGGGCGCTCATTATGCTTTGACATCTCAATTAAATGCCGGTGTTTCTTTGAATAATTTCGGAGGCGGCCTGAAGTTTATTGAAAAAAAAGAGGGGCTTCCTCAGACAATCAAAACAGGAATCGGATACAATGTTCCGGTTTTTAAATGGGAAACCCTGCTCCTGACGGATTTTCAATATCATTTGATTGATGAATACGCTACTTATCATATAGGGACTGAAATCTGTTGTCAGGGAGAGAGCGCTGTGCGCATTGGGTATTTTATGGATTCTAAAGAATCAGCCAATAATTTGTTTTCCGCGGGCTTTGGTATAAAGTTTAAGGATTTTAGGATCGATTATTCTGTCAAACTGTTGGGCCCATTAGAAATTCCGCATGAGTTGTCGTTTGGTTTTATGTTTTAATTGAAGTAGAGACGTTCCTAAAAAAACCGAAAGTTTTGTTTTTCCGAGTTTGGCATCAAACCCGTATTAAATTCTATTGATACGAGATAAGAGGTCCTTTGGAAATAGTAGAATGAAATTAAAGTTAAAAAAACGATCTGAATATAGTGTAAATGAAAACAAAATTGTTTTAAAAAACCCCCGCAACTTCTCAAATAATTTGTAAAATAGATCCCACACTGAGAATCTAAATTGTTGACGGAAAAGACCAGTCGTGCTTTCAAGCAGGCTTTCACTTTTTTAGCCCGCGCTACGGCCATTTTCCCTTATTTGCCTTCAGAGAGCTTTGAGACGACTTTCATGAAAATTCTGTGGTTTACCTGGAAAGATTTAAAGAACCCTTTGTCCGGCGGCGCGGAGAGAATAAACGAAGAAATCGCCAAAAGGTTGGTTCGTGACGGTCATGACGTCGTTCTATTGACAGCGGGGTTCCCGGGGGGGGCGTCGGAGGAAACACAGGATGGGTATAGAATCATACGTGTCGGCAACCGGTACACGGTCTATGGGTGCGCTTGGCGTTATTACAGACGATTCTTGAAGGGGTGGGCAGACCTGGTGGTGGATGAGATGAACACCGTGCCTTTTTTCTGTAAGTATTTCGTCAGGGAACGAAATGTTTTGTTATCGTATCAGTTGTGCCGGGAGATCTGGTTTCATCAAATGCCGTTTCCATTGAGCGTCGTGGGGTATCTTTTGGAGCCTGTTTATTTGTGGATGCTGAATGACCGGCAGGTCATCACGGAATCGAGAAGCACGAAGCAAGATTTTCAGCGTTATGGATTTGATCCGGGAAAGGTCCATGTCATATCGGTCGGAAACCCTGTGCCCCCGCTGGAGGATATTCAATCAGCTGTCAAGTGCAGCACGCCGACAGTGTTGTCACTGGGTTCCATTCGGGGAATGAAACAGACTGTGTACCAGTTAAAAGCGTTTGAAATAGCCAAAAGGCGTATGCCTGCGTTGCGTTTCAAAGTGGCTGGGACGGCGGTTGGCTCATATGGGAAAAAATTTATGCGCTTACTGAAGAAAAGCCCTTTTGCGCGAGACATTGATTACGAAGGTGTGGTTTCTGAGGAACGTAAAATGGAGCTCATGCGCGAAAGCCATATTATTTTGGTGACATCCGTCAAGGAGGGCTGGGGATTGATTGCCACTGAAGCGAACGGCCAAGGCACGCCAGCTGTGGTCTATGATGTGGATGGCTTGCGGGACAGTGTTCGGCATGGGCAAACAGGACTTGTGTGCCGTGAAAACAGTCCGCAATGCCTGGCCGAGACTGTTGTGGGTTTGTTATCGGACCGGGCCGCCTATGACCGGTTGAGGACCCAGGCATGGCAATGGAGCCGGGAATTGACGTTTGATCGATGTTATGGAGACTTTAAAGGAGCTGTGGAGGCTTTATGAAACCCCCCTTGGTTTCCATCGTGGTGCCAACATACCATTCCGCGGCTTTTCTGGAGGGATGTCTTCGATCCATTGCGAAGCAAAGCTATCCGGAGGTGGAGTTGATTGTTGTTGATAACAATTCGACCGATGGGACAAAAGAAATCGCTTGCGCGTTCACTGATAAAGTTTTTAACAAAGGCCCGGAACGGAGCGCGCAAAGGAATTTCGGTGTTGAGAAAAGCACCGGGGTTTATGTGGCGATCATTGACAGCGACATGGAATTGCACCCGGATGTGATTAAATCGTGCGTTGTTGAAATGGAACGTGACCCAGCGGTGCAGGGCGTTGTTGTTCCGGAGGAATCATTTGGCGAGGGATGGTGGGCCCAGTGCAAGAGGCTGGAGAAGAGATTTTATGTGGGTGTTGACTGGATGGAGGCCGCGCGTTTCTTTCGAAAGAGTGCGGTGGAAAAAGTGGGCGGGTATAACGAGACCATGGTCAGCGGGGAGGATTGGGACTTGTCCCAGAGGATCGGCTTGATGGGGAGAATAGTGCGAATTGCTCAATTTATCCGCCACAATGAGGGACGGATATCCTTGTTGAAAACCATCCGGAAGAAATTCCACTATGCCCGGAAGTTTGCGCGTTATGTTGGTTCGAACAAGGGAGAACAGAATCTGTCAAAACAAACCGGGATTCGTCATCGTTACGCATTGTTTTTATCAAGGCCGGGAACACTCTTCCGAAACCCGCTTCTCGGATTGAGTCTGTTGTTCATGAAAACCTGTGAATTTGGCGTCGGAGGGGCGGGATATGTGATGGAAAAAATGAGGTCACATGAAAAACATACTGGATGAAAAACCCGGCGGTGACATGTCCGGCCGGCAGTTGGCAAGTGTTCAATTCGTGGACGACAGCGATATAAAGGACAAAACCGTGCTGGATATAGGGTGCGGGTACGGGTGGAGCGTTCTCAATTTTCTTCAAAGGAACGTCAAAAAAATCGTGGGGATCGAAGTCACGGAGGAGGATCTTGGGACAATCAGGAAAAATATAAAGAGCGATCAATTGGAGCTGCGCGCGGCCAGCGGGACGTGCCTGCCCTTTGAGGCCAATTCGTTTGATACGATCGTCTCCTGGGAAGTGATAGAACATATCAGGCGGGGAGATGAGAAAATGATGCTCGCTGAAGCAGCCCGGGTTCTCAAACCCGGCGGCGTGTTTTATCTGTCCACACCGCATAGCACTTTTTTCACAAACAGCCTGGACCCGGCTTGGTGGCTCGTCGGACACAGGCATTACTCTCGGGCCCTCATGGAGACATTCGGGCAGGACGCAGGGTTTGAGGTGGAGGCGGTGAACATTAAGGGAGGGTGGTGGTCGCTCATATCGATTTTGAACATGTACGTGTCCAAATGGGTGCTCAGAAGGCGCCCGGTTTTTGAGAAATTCTTTCTGGAAAAGGACCTGGCGGATTACGGGAAGGACAATGGATTTGCCAATTTGTTTATGAAATTCAGGAAACCAAAATGAAAAAATATGTTGAAGGGATGTACACAAGCGCGGCAGTGCTCAATCAGAAAAATATCCACCGACTCCTTGAGCCCAATCCAAACGCTCGTTTCCTTGACCTGGGTTGTGATGACGGAAAAATTACTTTGGATATGGCGAAAAAGATAGGGACGCCGCACGTGTATGGGGTGGAAATTGTGGATTCAAGGATTTTACAGGCTGAGGAAAAAGGCGTTAAGGTCAAAAAAGGCGACTTGAATCGTCAATTCGATTTCGATGACGGCTCCCTGGACGCGATTCATGCCAATCAGGTGATCGAGCATATCGTTGAGAGCGATTCGTTTGTTCAGGAAATTTATCGTGTATTGAAGAAGGGCGGTTACGCGGTGATCAGTACGGAAAACGCGAGCAGTTGGTGCAATATTTTTGCAAGCCTGATGGGTTGGCAGATATTTTCGTTAACGAATTTTTCCAGCCGAAAACAGGGTATGGGGAATCCATTGGCGCTTCATAGAGGGCAGGGGGCGGATCTTGCTTCCTGGAATCATGTCCGGATTTATAATATTCGTGGTCTCAAGGAATATGTGGAGGCTTTTGGATTTCAGGTTGAAAAAATATTGGGCGCGGGATATTTCCCACTTCCGGCTTTTATTGGTAATCTGGACAAGACGCACTCTCATTTTATGACGTTTAAAATCAGGAAGGTTTAACCCCAATGCGGTTTGGATAAGCGTAGCGGCCGATTCTGGAGGCAGCACTCTCGTTCTTTAGGATCGGATTCTTTATAACAAATTAATGTGTCAAAAGCGCTCCATAAATGGGGCAATTACGAAAATCGGGCTTATCTGGGTTAACCCTTAATGGGCGCTATAACAGGGAACAGAAAAATTTATGATGACCATAGGCGTCAACTCCAGAATGTATCAAAACAGCGGGACTGGGATCCCCTATTTTATCAAACATTTGTATTTGACGCTTCTGGAGATAGACAAAAAAAACAAGTATCTGTTTTTTCAAACCAATAAAAAAAAGACGCTTGGCGAAACAAGAACAATATGGTCCCCCGGTCATACGGCCGGAAACGCCCTTTTTGACGCATGTCTTGTTGACCGGCTGGTGAAAGGGGAAAAAACAGATGTTTTTCATGGGCCGGCCCACGTGCTGCCTGTTGTTAAAAGAAAACGCACGAAATACGTTGTCACCGTCCATGATTTGAGTTTTTTGACGTTCCCTGAGCATTACCCGGCAGCATTTTATTATTACTATCGGAAAGCCGTGGGCTGGTCATTGAGGAACGCGGACGTGATTGTGGCGGATTCTGTCAGCACGAAAGAGGATATTGTTAAATTTTATCCCGTGGACGAAGCAAGAGTCAATGTGATTCCTCTGGGGGTGAACGCGTTTTTTTCTCAAGACAGCGAGACGCCGGTGGAAAGACTTGTTCCTGAAACATACATCTTTTCCTTGACCACCCACCCCAGGAGAAAAAACATTCACAGTGTCCTGGCTGTTTTATCGCGGAGCAGGGCTTTTCGGAATATGCGTTATGTTATTGCGGGTCTTATGCCTGAGGTCTATGTGAATGAGTTGAAGAAAGAGATTGCTGCTCTTGGATTGAACGGCCGGGTAATCTTGTTCGGGTACGCGACCGATGCCCAATTAAAAAACCTTTACCGCCACGCTGAGTTTTTTATTTACCCGTCCTTTTACGAAGGGTTCGGATTTCCGGTTTTGGAAAGCATGGCCTGCAGGACCCCGGTGATTGCCTCGGGAACGAGTTCCCTGACCGAGCTTATGCCGCAGTCAGAATGGCGGATCAATCCGCACGATGTGGACGATATTCAGGAGAAAATGGAAAAAGTGCTGGCCCTGGCCGGGAATGAGAGGCCGGATCTCATTGAAAGAAACTATGAATTTGCGAAAAAATTTACCTGGGGGGAAACTGCGTTGCGCTATTTAAAATTATACGAAGGGGTGTGCGCATGACAACGAGTGAGAACGGAAAATGGGCTGATTATTACGCCGGCCATAACAGGCACCTCTCCAACATCATTCTTCATTTTGGGTATCTCCTGTCCATTTTATGGCGGCGGCCAAAGACCCTTCTTGAAATAGGATGCGGGACAGCGGATCATTCGCTCTTTTTGAAAAAGATGTCGCCGAAAATAGAACTCGGTCTTTTGGACAATGATCGTAAGATACTTGATAAGGCGAAACAGGAATGTGGCAGCGCGGTTTCAGGCATTTATCCTGTTGATCTGCTTGATTGTTCTGCTGTGCAATCACTTCCGTTTTTTGATGTTGTTATGTCACAAGGGGTGATGGAGCATTTTGATGATTCGCAATTTGTTCAAATTATCGAGAACTTCCGTGGAAAAGCGGGCCTGTTTATTTTCAGCGTGCCTTCGGACAATTATCCAACACTTGATTTTGGAAACGAAATATTACGATCAAAAAAAGACATGTTGCGGCTGTTAAGTCGTGTGCCTGATATTGATTTTACTGTTTCTGGTTATTTTGACATCGGGCTGAAAACAAAACTCGTGGGGGCCAGAAAAAGGAAGTGGCTGCTTAAAAAATTATATTATTTGTTTTTCGGTTCAAATCACTTGGTTGTCAAAATATGGCATCAAAAAGAGGCGCACAAGTGAGCGGGGAAAACAGCAAGAATATTACTTTTTTGATTTTTACGTTTAATGAGGAAAAGAGAATTGAATATCCCGTTAAAAGCTATTTGCCCTATGGCGATGTCTTGTTGGTTGACAATTTCAGCAGCGATAACACCTGTGAGATAGCCCGGCAATTGGGCGCTCGCGTTATTCAGCGGGATAACAGCAGGTTGCCTGTGGCAGAATGCAAGGAAGAGGCTGACTTTATTTTCCCACATGTGAAAACCGAATGGATTTTCTGGGGATTTGCAGACGAAATGGTTCCTGAATCCTGTTTGAAAGTTTACCGCGACATTGTCGATAACGCGACACATAAGATTGTGGTTCAAAAGTTGAAAACAATGCTTTACCATCCTGACATGGAGATGTTATCAGCCCAGGCAGCCATTAAACTGTTCAAAAGAGGGGCCATTGATTTTTTACCAAGCGGTCAGAGCATACACGGGTTGGGCCGGTTTGCGGCAGATATTCGTTCTCAGGACATTCGTTTTTTGCCCCCGCTCGATGAGTATGCGGTTCATCATTTTTCCGTCTATAACACTGAGAAATTAACGTTGAACCACAACCGCTATTCGACTTCTCACAGTGGATTAATGCCTGGCAACAATTTGGGTATCAAGATTTTTATTCAGCCATTCATGACTTTCCTTATTTTCTACTTTGTTCACGGAGGGTTTAAATACGGGGTGCGCGGATTTATTGCCGCTGTGCAGTACAGCTATTATTTGTTCCAAGTTCTGGCCAAGGCCTATGAGAGGCATCACCATATAACTTTGGAAGGAATCGAAGAGAATTTTCGAAAGAAAAAGAGTGAGATGCTGGAAAAATCGCCGAAATCGTCCTGGATGACCCGGGTGGTGGCAGCGGTTAAGGTGTTTGTTTTTTCAAAGCTTTATTTATACAAAAAAAGAAATTCGAGATAAATCATTAAGGAGTGAGCCGTGAAAAAAATGTTATCTGTTGCTTATACGTGGGTTATCCTGGCCTTGGACGGCCGTACATCTCTCTGGGCGCGATTCGCCTTTACAGCACGATATTTTTTCGATTTTGTGTGTGTGGTTTTGTGTGGTTCTCAACCGAGAAAAGTGCATTTTCTCAATGGCCGGCGTTTTTTGTATTTGGGTGGCCATATCAACCTGCTTCTTGATCATATAGCGGAGCACATCAGGAGCTATCGTCACCACTATCAAACAGCAGAGACAGTGTTGGATGTGGGTGCCAGTTTCGGCACATTTGCTTTGATGGTCAATTATTATAATCCCAAAGCCAGGGTTTTTTCCTTTGAGCCGTCCTATGAAAGTTTTGAGCTTTTGAGCAAAAATTGTGACAAGGTCAATCACGTTGCTCTTTTTAACAATGCAGTGGGTGAAAAAGAGAGCGAGGTGCGGTTCAAGTTTGAAAAGGATTATCCGGAAGGTTCACGCGTGAGCGAGGGCGCTGGGGGAGATGGGGAATACAGTGTGAAACAAATATCTTTAGATCAATTTGTCAGCGAGAGAGGAATCGCCAAGATTGATCTTTTGAAAATTGACACAGAAGGATATGAGTTGAATGTGTTAAAGGGTGCTGAAAAGACTTTGCCCCTCACTGACAAAATCATCATTGAAACAGATAACGAGGTTCATCATTTGGCGCGCTTGCTGGAGCAGATGGGGGAGAAAGGTTTTAAATTGATAAATTTCGGCTCTATTAATTTTGATCACAAAGAACAAGAGATCGGTTCTTTGGACTTGATTTTTAAAAAAAAGTAAGGGAAAAATAACAGAACAAAATGTCAGCTGCTCGTCGCATCTCATCCATTTATTTCGGGTCGTCTTTTTTCGGTTTTTTAGAAAGAGTCGTTCGGAAGGCAAATCATTATAAACATTTGGCCCCTGTTTTGGGGTTGATTGCCATCTCTATTGCAGCCCATCATATTTGGTTTTCTGATATGGCCATTTTTACTTACGGCGATTGGTTTGTTGATTTTCCGGAAAAGGCTATTGAGAATTTTAATTTGCCTCAAGCCTGGGCAAGTCATTCATTGGGCTGCCGCAACATTGGGCTGGTCTACTGGCCCCTGTTGTTCCTTGGCGGCCTGTTTGTGACAATGGGTTTCAGCCCGGTGTTTGTTGAGCGTGTGCTTTATATGTGGCCGGTGGCTTTATTCACCCCTCTCTTCATGTACGCTTTTGCCTATCATATCCTGAAATCGAGAGGGGGCGCTTTTACCAGTGCTGTCATTTACACATTTAATGCGCCTTTTCTTGTTGGCCGAACAGGCATATTGACCTCGCACATGGTGGTGACGTTTACTCCTTTGCTCCTTTTGGTCTTTTTTATGATGCTTGAAAAAAGGAGCTTTCTCTTCAGCCTGATATTTTGTTTATTAAGTTTTGTTATAGGTGTGTACGATTTTCGATTTGCTTATCTTGTTGCGTGGGTCATTATCTTCTATATGATTTTTCATTTCATTATGGTGGAGTCCCTGACAAGGGAGTGGATCAAGAAAAACAAGGTTCTGCTTGTTCCCATCATTCTATTGCCTGTGATGTTGAATTGTTATTGGCTTCCCAGTCTCTTCCAAACAAGTTTCGCAGGTGAAATTTTAACCCGTGGGTTGTTTGGCAGCGGCTTTGTTGATATTGTGAAAAGTTTTTATCTTTTTCTCTATTTGTGGACAGGGACTGCCATCACGGCTTTTGAGGTCCGCCCTATCCTATATTCCTTTTTCCCTATCCCCCTATTGGCGTTTGGGTATTTGGCTTTTAAGAGAGAAAAAAACAACTTTATTTTGTTTTTTATTTTGATCAGTTTGATCGGGATATTTTTGTCAAAAATGGATAAGCCGCCTTTCCCTCATGTCTATGGCTGGCTCTATTGGCATTTTCCTGGTTTTAATGCGTTCAGGGAATCCACCAAGTTCTATTTTTATATTTCTCTGGGGTACGCTGTCATCATCGGTTCATTAGCAAAAACCTTTTTGTCTATGACGCCGCCTTCCTTTTTTAAAAAAACACTGGGGATTAGTCTCGTTGTTTTTATTAATGCGATTTTTTTGTGGAATGCCAAACCTCTTGTGACGGGTGAAATACGAACCCTTTTTATTCCACGAAAAATCCCAGCGGATTATCTTGTTCTCAAGGATTTTTTGCAGGAACAAGACGGATTTTTTAGGACATTGTACGTTCCGCGGGAATCCCGCTGGGGATTCTTTTTAGACCATAACCCCAAAATGAGCCATATTGACATGCTGTTGAATCAATGGAAATCGTTTTCCAATCCTGATCCAATAGATTATATCACCGATTCTCAAATGTATCCTTTCACGAAAAAATATTCCAAGCGTCTCTTGGCACTCTCCGGCATAAAATATGTGATTGTTCCGATTCGCGATGTTCAGACCGATGATGACTTTTTTATCTATTATGGCAACAACCGGAAAAGATATATCCAGGAATTGGACAGACTTCCTTATCTGACCCGGCTGGATATTGGGACAAAAGAGTTGGTTGTTTTTCAAAATGAGAGCCATCGGCCTCATATTTACTTGTCGTCAGAAAACGAAAGTCTCATCAAAAATGTGCCATGGCGCAATGTCCATTTTGAGCGGGTTCAATCCACGCATTACAAGATCAGAATTGAGCAATTGAAAACGTCTATGTTCTTAAATTTTTCTGAGCTCTATGACCCGAGTTGGGCGTTGGCCATGGGTGATGTGACCTTTTTCGGCTTGTCTTCCTCTGCGCATGTTTTGCCGGAAGCGGACCATTTTAGAAACCCTGCCATGTTAAATTCTTTTTTCCTTAATGTGGATTCCATCAAGAAAAATTATCCCGGCAGCTATCACTTGAATCCGGACGGCAGTATCGATATAGAGCTTTCCCTTTTCTTCAAGCCCCAAAAGGCCATTCAGTGGGGTGTGATGTTTTTTGGAATCGTTTTCTTTTGTCTCGTGGTTGGGATCATATTTATGGTGGGACGCCGTTTGACTGTGGGATACACTAACAGATATAATGGCCGCATGAAAAAAGTAGAGAAGGGGTAAAAAATGCCTATATCGGATGACGTCCATTTGGACAAAGGCGTCAAGATCCCTCATCCAAGCCTTGTCAATCTTTACGGCTGCAAGGTGGGAACGGGAACAAAGATCGGGTCCTTTGTTGAAATTCAGAAGAATGCGCGCGTGGGAAAACGTTGCAAAGTGTCGTCCCACACATTTATTTGTGAAGGCGTGTCTGTGGAGGATGAGGTTTTTGTGGGGCACGGTGTTATGTTTATTAATGACCGTTATCCGCGGGCAACGGCCAATGGCCGTCTGCAGACGGAGGCCGACTGGCAGGTCATTCCCACCAAGATCAAGCAAGGGGTCTCTATCGGGAGCGGTGCAGTGATTATGTGCGGCGTGACAGTGGGACGAGGGGCTGTGATTGGTGCCGGTGCTGTTGTCACACGGGATGTTCCGGACCGCGCTGTTGTGGCTGGTGTCCCGGCTCGGGTCATTCGCGCATCAGCCATGAAGGGCCCACTTTCTCATCGACGCAATGCGCGAAGGGGACGAAAATGATTGGCGTCGGACTTGTCGGTTACGGTTATTGGGGCCCCAATCTTCTCCGAAATTTTCAAGAAGCAGGCGCCCATGTTTTGGCAGTGTGCGATAAGAACACTGACCATATAGGCAAACTGACATTGCGTCATCCCACTATTCACACAACCACTGATTACAGCGATCTTTTGAAGAACCCAAAGATCGATGCGATTGCCATTGCCACGCCGGTTTCCACTCATTATGATTTGGCGATGCAGGCGTTAAAAGCCGGCAAACACGTACTCGTTGAAAAGCCGCTGGCTTACACCTCAGAGCACGCTTCACAATTGATAGAAGAGGCGGGCAAGCGCGGTCTTGTTCTGATGGTGGATCATACCTTTATATATTCCGGGGCGGTTAAAAAAATCGAGCAAACCATTGCTGATCATTCCCTGGGCCGGCTTTACTATTATGATTCGATTCGTGTGAACTTGGGGCTATTTCAGCATGACGTGAATGTGCTTTGGGATTTGGCTGTCCATGATTTGGCGATTATGGATTATGTGTTAAAGGCGCGGCCTGATGCGGTTTCAGTGACGGGTTCAGCCCATGTGTCCGGGCAGATAGCCAATATCGCTTACATGACCTGTTTTTTTCCGGACAATCTGATTGCGCATTTTCATGTCAATTGGCTCTCGCCCGTGAAAATTCGGCACACCCTGATTGGCGGTGACCGCAAAATGATTCTTTATGATGATCTGGAGCCGGATGAAAAGGTCAAGATTTACGATCGAGGTGTGAATTTAAGCGGCAGCCAGGGAGAGGAACAGGTGTACCAGTCTTTGGTGAATTACCGGTCAGGTGATATGTGGGCTCCCAAGATAGACCGCACAGAACCGTTGTTAACGGAAATGAAGCATTTTATTGATTGCGTTAAGAATAAAAAACAGCCGCTTACTGATGGCCTGGCCGGATGGCGGGTGGTGAAAGTTTTGGAATCAGCCAACCAATCATTGGTTTCCGGCGGCCGGCCTGTGGAGTTGACATTTGATGACGCGGGTATGGACAACCGCAATAAGGAGACAACCGAATGTCTCAAAAAGTAAAGGGGACTACCCCATACGGGTTTCAATCATCTGACGCTGAAGAATTTCCTTCCATGATTATTTTGGAGAACACCACTGTTTGTAATTTGAAGTGTGTTCATTGCCCGCACGGCCAGGGATACACAAACCATCCGGATTATCATGCTCATTTTATGGATTGGGATGTTTACCGGAAGACCATCGATGAGCTTGCGGGAAACAAGATCACGCTTCTGCGGTTTTCTCCGGCGGGGGAAGTGACGATTCATCCTCAGTTTATAGATCAAGTCGCGTATGCCAAGGCAAAAGGCATCCAGCCATTGAACGTGACAACCAATGGGTTGATTTTGGACAATCCAGCGGTGGAAAACGGTGTGCGTCTTCCTGATAAAAGCATGTTGGAACGTATGTTGGAGCTGGGTGTTGATATTATTGACATCAGTTTGGACGCAGCAGGCCGTGAAAAATACGAAAAGATACGGAGAGGATCCAATTACCACCGGGTGTGGTCTAATATTCATCGCCTTCTTTACTTGAGAGAAAAATTGAAAGCCCCCACCAAGGTGATGCTCAGCATCATTGATCAGACGGAATCACATGAGGAGGTCCAAGACTTTGTGAACTATTGGACGCCTTTGGTGGACCGTGTGATTGTGCGGGGGTATCTTGAAAATTTGGGGCTGACGCCTCACAAGCCCGGAACAGTTGTGGAACAATCCAAACATCTTGAGCGGTGGCCCTGCCCGCAGCTTTGGAAACGGGTGACCATTGCCCCTGATGGGGGAATTCGTTTTTGCGTGGTCGATTGGCTGGACAAAAGTGTTGTCGGCAATATTCGCACGCATTCCATCAAGTCTCTTTGGAAAAGCCCTGAATACGAGCGTTTGCGCCGGAAACATATTGAAGGCGTTTACGGAGAGGCCCACCCGATGTGCGGTCCCTGTAATGATTGGATGGGAATGCGCTGGGATTGGGGATATGAAGTAGCTGTTGACGCTGTTACTGGCAACAAAAAAGAGACATCCTCATGATTCCATTAATTGATCTTCAAAAACAATATCATTCCATTCAGCCTGACATCGATGCGGCTGTGCGCCGGGTGATGGAAACCGGAAGTTTTATTTTGGGAAAAGATGTGGCTGCATTCGAGACAGGTTTCGCGGCTTTTTGTGGTGTCAAAAACGGTGTAGGGGTTAATTCCGGAACAAGCGCTTTGCACTTGGCTCTTTTGGCTGCAGGTGTTGGTCCGGGGGATGAAGTGATTACAGTCCCTTTTACCTTTATTGCCACTGCGGCGGCTATACTCTATACAGGGGCCAAACCTGTTTTTGTGGATGTGGACCCTGATTATTTTACAATGGATCCTTCCCATTTGGAAAAGGCCATCACGCCTCGTACTAAGGCTGTTATTCCTGTCCACCTATACGGCCAGATGGCAGACATGGACCCGATTTTGGATATCACCCGCAAAAGAGGGATACGGGTTATTGAGGACGCGGCCCAAGCCCACGGGGCTGAATACAAAGGGCAGCGCGCAGGAAGCTTTGGCGACATGGGGTGTTTCAGTTTTTATCCCGGAAAAAATCTTGGCGCTTGCGGCGAAGGAGGGATGGTGGTGACGGACAATCCTGAATTCGTGCGAACCCTGCGGATGCTTCGGGATTGGGGGCAGGAGGAGCGCTATCATTTTTCTCTCAAGGGTTTTAATTACCGGATGGAGGGGATTCAAGGGGCAGTGCTTGGGGTGAAGCTTGGATTTTTGGAGCAGTGGACTAAAAGCCGTCGCCAGCACCAACGCGCCTATACGGAGTTGTTATCGCGTCATGGTGTTTTTATTCCTCAAGAACGAAAAGACACACGCCATGCGGTCCATGTCTTGACTGTTTTTCATGATAAAAGGGAAGCACTGAGAAAATTTTTAGCTGATCAAGGGATACAAACCGGTATTCACTACCCGATTCCTGTTCACCTGCAAGAGGCTTATCGGGATTTGGGATACAAGGAGGGAGATTTCCCTATATCGGAAAGAGCAGCGCAAAGAACCCTTTCCCTGCCGCTTTTTCCTGAAATGGAGGCGTCTCAAATCCAGGAAATTTGTCGGGTTGTTGGGGAATTTATTAACCAGTAGCTGCGTCCATCACCACTTGCTTAGACGTCTCGTCAAAATCATTCCGGGCACTTCTGCTTGTTAAGAATGTTTGTAGGTTTTTGGATGCGCTATGGAAACCATTGAATTTAATTTGGAAGATTCTTTGTTACGCGGGCGTTATGATTCTCTCTTTGAGTCATGCCCTGATGCTTTTATTCAGCAGTCTACATATTGGGCAGAAGTGATTAAAGACGTGGGGCCGGATCGGCCCTTTTTTCTTTTATGCACAGATGATGGACAGGATGTGGCAGGACTGCCTTTGTTTTTATTTGAGCCGGATTTTGGGCCCATCCTTTCTTCAGTTCCTCAAGCGGGACCTTTGGGAGGGGTATTTGTCCGTCCGGGATTGTCATTGGAAAAAAGAAACAAAGCTTACGCTTGCCTGCTGGAGAAAGCTTTGGGTTTGGCCCGGCAAAACCGTTGTTTGGCTTTGTCCATTATTACCAATCCTTTTGTTCAGGATCTGGATCTTTATAAAACGTATTTGGCTCCGGATTATATCCTTGAGAACTTTACTCAATGCGCGGATATGGGTGGTCTTGTTCGGGAGGGATGCCTTCACTTGCGGAACAGGAAGTATCGGTATAATATCACCCGTAACTTGAAAAAAACGGCGTCCCGATCGTTTTCGATCGGTTTCGGAGAGAGTGAAGACGATCTTGAAACTTGGTATGATGTCCATGAAAAGCGTCATCGGCAATTGGGGGCTTCTCCTCTCCCTTTTTCTTTGTTTCAAAATATGTTCCGGCAACTCCGGCCTCAAGGAAAGGCCCATCTGCTGCTGGTCAAGGATGGTGATCGAATCGCTTCCGGAGGATTTTATGTGCGTCATCGGAACGTGATGGATGTGTTCATGTTGAGTATGAATGAGGATTATGCCGATCGCGCGCCCAATTATCACAACACTGAACATTCCATTCTATGGGCGGCCCGTCAGGGGGTTCGTTTTTACAACTGGCAGTCATCTCCCAGCCGGAAAAGCGGAGTTTATGAATATAAGAAACAATGGGGGGCGGAGGATTTTGGCTACTATTTCCTCACCAAACTTTTTTGTCCTATTGAAAAATTGCGCTCTTTCGGGCGTCAAGAACTTCAGCGCTGTTATGCCGGTCATTATGTTATACCGTTTGCCGCCTTGGAAGAAAAGACAGACCGGAATTATTTTCGAAAAGGAGAATAGAATATTTTGTTGAACAAGTCCCTTAGTATATCATTGGTGCTTCCCAGTTATAATGAAGAGTCCAGTTTGGCACAGACTGTTCATAAATGTCTGTCTGTCCTTCCTTCTTTTGCAGATCATTATGAAATTATTATTGTCAACGATGGAAGCACTGATGGCAGTCCCGCTGTTGCGGACAGTCTTCAAAAAGAGTGCTCGGCTGTTCGTGTGATTCACAATCACATTAATTTGGGTGTTGGCAACAGCCTGCTGATTGGGATGGCCGCAGCGACCTGTGACCTGATCCTTCATAATTCTATTGATTATCCTTTTGACCTTCAGGACCTTAAGCACGTTCTTCCACTGTTCCCTGAGGCAGATGTTGTGGCAGTGGTTCGTCAAGACCGGTCAGCCCATTCGGTCTATCGCAAACTGACATCATGGGTGCATCACAAAATGGTCTGTTTTCTTTTTTGGGTTCGTTTTCGGGATATGAATTTTGTGCAGATGTATAAAAGGGATGTTATTCAGAATGTGAAAGTGCGGGCCAGGAGCCCTGCTTTCGTTACGCCAGAATTGCTTATTCGGGCCCGGCGGCAGGGGTATAAAGTGGCGGAGGTTGAGGCTGTTTTTCATCCCCGAGAGAGGGGAAAGGCCAGCTACGGAAAGGCACGGGACATCCTTTGGGCATTAGCGGATATGTTGAGTTTGAGGAAAGAGTTGTCGTTTGAACAGGAGGATTTTTGATGCGTGTTCTTGTAACGGGTGCAGCGGGTTTTATCGGCTCTGAACTGTGTCGTGAGCTTGTTCATCGCGGGGTCGAGGTGCGGGCGGTTGACAATTTGTGCAATGGCAAGAGAGAAAATTTAGACGGTCTTTCCGAGAAGGCGTGCTCTTTAACGGTTGCTGATATTCGTGATCAATCCCGGATGGCTTCGTTAATGGCCGGTGTGGAGGCGGTGTATCATTTGGCTTGTTTGGGTGTGCGGCATTCTCTGCATTCACCAAAAGAGAATCATGAAGTCAACGCAGCTGCCACCCTGGACCTGTTGCTGGCTGCCAGGGAATCAAAGGTTAAACGTTTTGTTTATGTGTCCAGCTCAGAGGTTTACGGCACAGCGCAATGGGTGCCAATGACAGAGGATCACCCTGCTTTCCCTATGACGGTTTATGGGGCTTCCAAGCTGGCAGGGGAATGTTACACGCGCGCTTTTCACAGGTCCTATGGTTATCCCACTGTTGTTGTCCGTCCTTTTAACGCCTATGGACCACGTTGTCATCATGAAGGCGACAGTGGCGAGGTGATCCCGAAATTTCTGCTTCGATGCATGGCCGGCCGTCCCATGGTGATATTTGGTGATGGCAAGCAGACAAGGGATTTTACTTTTGTGACTGACACTGCGCGCGGTATTATGCAAGCCGGTTTGACTGAGAAGGCTGTGGGCCATACAATCAATTTAGGCAGTGGAAAAGAGGTGTCAATCAATGAGTTGGCCCGCCGGGTGAGCGAAGTTGCGGCCCAACCCGACGCTCCTGTTGTTCATGAAGAACCCCGGCCCGGGGATGTCCTGCGCCTGTGTTCTGAAAATAAAAGGGCTTCTGAGTTGCTTGGCTTTACCCCATGTATTGGGTTGAGAGAGGGTTTGGAAAAACTGAAACAATGGTATCAATCCAAGGGAGAGGATCCTCATGCTTTGTTGGAACAGGAGGTTGTTCATAATTGGCAACCTCGAGGTGTATGATGAAAAAAATTGTTCCGCTTGCCAGGCCTTTTTTGGGAAAAGAGGAAAGGACTGCGGCGCAGCGTGTTATTCAATCGCATTGGCTGACTCAAGGGCCGGAAGTGGCAGCGTTTGAAAAGGAGTTTGCCGCCTATGTCGGCGCCAAACATGCATGCGCTGTCTCAAATTGTACCAGTGCTCTTCATTTGGCTCTCTTGGCTGTAGGGGTGAAGCCGGGAGATGAGGTCATCACC